>CAZRBD010000318.1:0-1509 GCA_964598265.1 uncultured archaeon | reverse complement strand
ATTTTTTCAGAAGTTACGTGAACAGCTCTTAGTGTAACCTCTAATTCATCCGCAAAAGTTTGGTATATTTTATTCCATGTTAATAAATCATCAGAAGTAATATGGAATCTTTCACCAATAGATTTTTTATTTCCTAAAATTCCTACAAAGCCTTTAGCAAAATCTTGATGATGAGTCATTACCCAAATACTAGTACCATCTCCATGAATAATAATTTTTTTTCTTTTTTTCATTCGGTCTATGGCAGTATAGCCCCAAGGCAACGGGATTGAAGTTTTATCATATGTATGAGAAGGTCGAATAATCGTAATTGGAAATTGATTTTCTTTATACATTTCTTGGAAAAATTTTTCACATGCGATTTTATCCCTTGAATATTGCCAAAAAGGGTTTTTTATTGGAGTTTCTTCAGTAATCGGCAAAGTTGGAATTGGTTTTTGATATGCGGATGCAGAACTAATAAAAATGAATTGATTTGTTTTATTTTTAAAGAGATAATTTGAATTTTTTGCATGCTCTATATTGAAGCAAATCCAATCAACAACAACATCAAATGAATAGTCTTTCAGCTCATTTTTTGCTTCATTAATATTTCGGATATTTCCAATTATAGTTTTTACTCCATCAATATGTCGATGACTCTTTCCTCTATTAAAGTGATAAAGATCAATTCCTTTTTCAATTGCTAACCGTGAACAAGCTGAACTGATAAGTCCGGTACCACCAATAAAAAGAACTCTCATATTATTAATTCTCTTTCGAAATATAAAAGATTATTGTTTCAACTGTTAATCAAATTTCTATAAAAATTTATAAAATATTATAAAAATCTAAAAAATGTAAAGTCATAAATAATTAAGAAAAGTAGCAACTGGAGATTATTTTTCAAGTAAGATTTATGATTTCAAATGATTTAAATTAAAAAAAATCGTGTGTAATAATACAATTAAATTATCTGACTATTAAACCTTGATAGAATTCATCATCCTTTGAATATTTTACTTTAGCATCCTTTTTCTTATAGTAATACCCAATTAATAATCCAACTATGCTTCCAATAACAAGTCCAGTTCTACTTAGTTCAGCAAAACTAAGAAAACACCAAAAGATAGACCTCTGAGCTAACGTGCATATTAAAAAAGTAGGAGCGATAGTAGATAAAAATCCTCCAATAATACCTACCAAGATACCCATTTTTAAGGGAGATTGATCAGGTTTCCTCTTTTTCAAAGCAAAAATTACACTGACAATTGATCCAAGTAAGAAATCGATATCTCTAAATAATAACAATCCCCAAAAATTGAGGACAAGTATAGAAATAAAAGTGATTAAAATAAAAATGAGGATGCTATAAATTATTATCGGGATTTTTTCTGTCTCGACTTCCTTCTCTTCTTTTCCTATTTCAGTTGACTTAGAAATTTAAACCACTAAATTATATTATTCTTTCTGCGAATTATGATGTTGAGATAATAAAAAAACAATAATTTAAGAAAATTAAATTAATTG
>CAZRBD010000317.1:0-1518 GCA_964598265.1 uncultured archaeon | reverse complement strand
AAGCAAGAGATCCATAAGATGCATTCAAAAATCCTATGGTTCTATTTATAATTTCGATTTATTATTTATTATATTTTAACACCTGAACCAGGATATGTAACCTTAGGGATTTTAAATGAAGATAAAAAAGCAGAAGATTATCCAACCAGAGCAGCTGTTAATGATACTATTTCTTTTTATGTTACTGTTGAAAATCATTTGAATCAAGACTTCTCATTTCAAGTTCAGGTTAAAAGAGGGAACAAGGACACTCAAATGACTCCAAATGTCCCAACAAATGGTTCACTTGATCTTATAGTAGGAAATTTTACATTATCCAATGGAGGGGATTGGATTTCTGAGAAATTAAATATTTCCTTTTCGCAAGTAGGGAATAACCAAATTATAATTACTGAACTATGGCAGATAAAAAATAACATTCTCGAGTTCTATACTAAATTATGGGTAAGATTAAATATCACTACTTAATTTGCTTCGCCTATTATTTTTATTGATTTTATTTTTACATAGGGTAAGAGAGCTATGTAGATATCCAGACTATCAAGAATATTAAAAAAATTTTTCGCTCGATGAAAATCAAAATTTTTAATAATTAGAAATTAAGGTCGTTTTCAATGTTTTTCCCACACACCATACAAAATTTTAAGTTCAAGGTTTTTGGCATTTTAGTACCACGATAAGGATAAAGAAATTTCTTGTCTTTTCAGATAAAAATAATGTCATATATTTTTTCTTGGATCAATATTTCAAATCTGTCTCAAATTCAAGCGTAACTTTTAAATATTAACTTTGAAAATGATCTACTGACAAAAAAGAAAGTAAAATTTGAATTTTAATCTAAATAATTTGAGTAATTAGGCATTTTGATTTACAATTAGTTAGAAAAGTTTAAGGCTAGAAGTAATGAGAAAAGTTATTAAATCCTTAATAGTAACATTGGCAACTTTATCCTCATTTATGTTGATAATAATCCCTATATTAGTCCTACAGTCAATCCCCCATAGCGGGGTGGCAGATTTCTATGGGACTTCAAGAGAGGTTTCTTTAAACGAAACGATTAATGTGGCTAAACAATATAGTTTGTCAATATATTTACCATCTGAATTACCAAATGATTTTGAACGTACAGCAATATATCTCAAGGATAGTCCGTTCATTGCGATTGTGGTCTATAGTGTGGAAGGGAATAAGGATTATAAAACGGCTGAATTGGTAATTCAAATATCTCCAGAAGGCTCTCCTCCCACATATAGCGAACTGGAATCTATAGCTACAAGAAATCTTTTTACAATAGCAGTAGAAATCAATACTTGTATTTACTCACAGAATGAATATTATACTAGATAATAGGTTGAAAAAACTAAAAAATCAATTATCTTTACTAACATCGCAGCAAAAGTAAGAATTATCTATGATAATGTAGATTTAATGGTGTTTCAAATTTTAAATTTTATAAATTTATGAATGTTAATTAAATCAAAAAAGTTCTTCTTTGGTATTTATGGAAGGTAATTAAAC
>CAZRBD010000316.1:0-1565 GCA_964598265.1 uncultured archaeon | reverse complement strand
AGAACTTAACTTATTTAGTCACCAATTCAACAGAACCTACAGCAAAATATAATAAGGCTCAAGAACAGGATACTAAGATTATCACCGAGGAAGAATTTATCAAGATGATTGAGTAATTAAAATTATTATTTTATATTTTTTTTTATTTCTTAAATGAAATCTTTTATTTTTAAATTACGAAGCTTTTTAAGAAATAATCTAATCAAGTCCAAATGCTACTCTCATGACTGGAGATAAAATTTTTAAAACTATTAGAGAAAGCTCACTCTATACATATAATGAAATAGAAAAACTAATTGGGCGTAGTGAAGCGATTAAAAGACTTGCAGCTAATTACAGAGGTATTGCAGAAGAGCCACCAAATTTTTCTAGTAATTGCCTTTTGATCGGCAAGGGATCTATTGGAAAAACGTTAGTTGGCATGTATTTTGGAAGAGGCTTTAGAAGAATAGTTATTGAAGGGAATATTCCATTATTCATTGAATATATTAATTGTATTCATTTTCGTTCAAAAAACCAAATATTCAGAGAGCTTAAGATAGCCATTATTAAAGGGTTGCATACAGAAATCCAAACTGAATATTATTATGTTTGTATTGAGAAGGGTGATTATTATTATAAGATTAGAGATAAAGAGGCAGCAAATTATTATAAAATTGCTAAAAACTTAGTAAAACACTTATTCAGGAGGAAAGGACCGTTAATTGTTCAGTTACTTAGGCTAATTGAAGAGAGCGAACAGTTTTACTAATTTCCAATTATTAAGGACTTAAAATTGGTAAAATTCAGTCACTTATTCTCAGGTAATTCATTAATAATTTTCATAATTTCACTTTTAGCAGTAAGATTCATCATTTCCATAAAAATAGCGAATGCTCTATCTTTTATTTTCTCAAGGATTCATTAATTACAAGTTATTTACTGTTCTTTTTTAAAATGGAGTATAAATTCATCTTGCCATATGTGCGCGTTATATATACTTGCTTCTCGGCCACCAATACTTTCAGATAGGTGCTAACCGTACCTCTATTATAATGCAGTTCCTCCACTATCTCCTTTATCGAGAAATCTTTAGGGTAGTAATTTTCCAAGTTTTCCTTGCTACTTTCCAGTAAAAATTTTAAAAAATTAGAACAATTCCCAGAGACTCGTTTTATTTTATTCTATTTTGTTTTATTATGTTGTATATTGTCATTTTTTTTACATCCACCAATTTTTAGTCCTAAATTTCTTAAATATAAATTTCAGATTTTTGTCTCAAGTTTATACCATAATCACTCAAAAGTGAGAAACTATTTGATCCAGATTAAAAGCTCATTTTAACAAAAATTTAAGCGGAACTTTACCCGTACATATCCATAACTTTTAACACCGTAGGATATTCTTTCATTTTTCTTTCATCTTCTTCTAATTTTCTTATCCTATATAATTGAAGAAAATCAAAGTTAAAATGAATAAGTAAATTAATATTCATATGAGCAGAGTAACTTGTTGTGGGTGTTCCTTGCTTTGTGACGATATTATAGTAAAGAGCGATGGCCTCTATATTGATGAAGTAATTGGAG
>CAZRBD010000315.1:0-1598 GCA_964598265.1 uncultured archaeon | reverse complement strand
CCAAATAAAACTCAAACATTCTTTTTTATGGGTTATTTAGGATAATTTTATTCTCCAGTAATATTTCATTAGCAAACGCTTTCGAAATTTTACCGACCCTTTATATATTTATGTCTGTTCTGCCAGATATTGATTTAAAAGTATAAATTTTAAAAAAAAAATCATTAGTAGGATCATGATCATTTATATATATGTACACCTCTCCGCTCTAAAATTTTTATCGACTCTGGGAGAGTTGTTAACTTGTTATCACTTAAACCAAGTGTTTTAAGCAATTTTAGGTTCCCTATGGACTCTGGGAGAGTTGTTAACTTATTACTTCCTAACAATAGTGTTTTAAGCGATTTTAGCTTGCCTATGGACTTTGGGAGAGTTGCTAACTTATTATTCCTCAAATATAGTATTTGGAGTGATGTAAGCTTTGTTATGGATCCTGAGAGAGTCGTCAACTTGTTATCATTTAAACTAAGTGTTTGGAGCGAGGAGAGGTTGCCTATCGACTCTGGGAGAGTTGTTAGCTTGTTATCACTTAAACTAAGTGTTTGGAGCGAGGAGAGGTTGCCTATCGACTCTGGGAGAGTCATTAACTTATTGCTTCCTAATAATAGTGTTTTAAGCGAATTAAGATTGCCTATCGACTCTGGGAGAGTCGTTAACTGATTATAAGCCAAACTAAGACCTGTGAGTGATTTTAGGTTCGATATTGACTCTGAGAGAGTCATTAACTGATTGTCTTTTAAATTAAGATATGTGAGTGATTTTAGGTTCGATATTGACTCTGGGAGAGTTGATATACCACAATCATGTAAACCAATCCCCATAATTTGGTTGTTTTCAACTGAAAAGCCCATCCTAGTATTCCTTTCGACTTTATTAACTACATTAAATTGTTCACCCAATTGATCTTCAAGCTCTTGAAGAAAATCCGCTTGGAATTGAGGGATTTGAACACCTTTAAAATGAATAATTCTCAAAGTTTGATTTAGAATAATTTTCAAAATTTGATTTAGAATATTAGGAAGATCTTCATGATCCTCATACCAAATTACATTTATACCAAATCGTAAATAGGATATTTCTTTTAAATTATAATACATCCTTAAGAAATTTTCAACATATGGTCCATTACCATATCCATCACTTATATCCCCCCCAAAAAATTTTTTTTTATCAATTCTTTTAAGAAAAACATAATGGGGTAAAATATTGGGTTTATTTATTAGATATTGAAACCTTTTAACTCTTTTAAACAATAGACGACGTAAGTTTGGATCTTTTATCGAAAGGCCTATTAGTAAGCAATTATTATTTCCAAAGAATTTTAATTGAATTTTATTATTCCATAAGGAATTATATTCAAATAAAGTAAAATAACCAATTTCAGATAGAATGATTTTACTATCAGGATTTTCCAAAAAACCATGGACGTGAAAAATATTAAATCTATATTCATCTGGATTATTTTTATAGTCCTCATAAGAAATTTCATCAGATATAATTTTAACTGAATTATAATCACTTTTAATTTTTTCAAGAATAGTTTTATCGTAATTATAATTAATGATTTTGTTAATTCCAATACCACAAAGATTTGATAG
>CAZRBD010000314.1:0-1601 GCA_964598265.1 uncultured archaeon | reverse complement strand
GTTACTTTTAGTTTATTCTTGAAGACCATTCCTCTGCAAGGATTACTAATAAATCATACGGTTTTAATGCTTTTGGATAGTCAATAATTTTAATGTTTTTATCTAAATCAATTACTACTTCTGCCCAACACGACCCTCCTCTAGCTGAAGCTTTAAATTCTAGGAGGAAATCTCCTATGATGAATACGCTTCGGTTTGGGTGGCTGTTAAGTTTTCATACAAAGAACTCGCAGTAATTATCATCTTACTCAGTGTTATGACGCCTTGATCATTATGAGGAAATCTCAAAAATTTTGACCGCCAAAACCTGATATTCTTATTTCATACCTACTCAGTTTTTAACATCTCTCATTTTTAAAATTAATTTTTATTAAATTTTACAAACTTCATTTTCCCTCCATTGCCATTTTTTTTATTTTGGCATATTCATCTGAATATTCTGGTTTGTTGGGATCATATCTAAATTCTCCTATAATGTATTTATTAAACAATTCTTCTTCTGTCATGAATTTTGCTTGATTTATTCGTACACTATTTCTTTTCATCCAATCAATCATTATACCAGCATTATCCATTTTTTCTCCCTTTACATTCAGATATTCGGAGCCTAAATTATTTAAGTTTTTCCTTCCGAAATATGTAACACATGGAGTAATAACTTCGATTACTGAAGTTCCCTTATGTTTTAAAGCTTTTTTGAAATATTTCATAAAAGTTCTTGGGTGTGCAACGGTAGTTCTTGCAACATAAGAAGCTCCAGCAGTGAGGGCAAGATTAACACCATCTATTCTATTTTCAAACATTTTATACGGTGTTGTTGTGCTATTTGCTCCAAATAATGTCGTTGGTGCACCTTGCCCACCGGTCATGGCATATATACTATTATTAAAGACAAAAATGACACAATCGAGATTTCTTCTGCAAATGTGAATAAAATGATTTCCACCTATTCCAAGTGCATCCCCATCTCCAGCAAAAATTATAGGTTTCATTTTGGGGTTTGCCATCTTCATACCAGTAGCTAGTCCAGGAGCTCGACCATGAAGAGCTAGGATTTTTTGAGATGCAAAATGTAATGTTAGTAACATTTGGCTGTAGCATCCAATACCTATTACCATCGGATGAAGTTTGGGATCCAATTTTTCATCTTCAAAAACCCGATTATAAAGGTGTCCAATTATACCGTATCCACATCCAGCACAAAATCTCGATGCATAGACTCCTAAAAGGTGTCCAGATAAAGAAACTGAAAGATAAGGGTGCTCTGGTTTTTCACTTGGATAAGTAGGACCTAATCCTGACATTATCTTACTACCTCCTTAATAACTTTTAATATTTCATCAGGATGATGAAGTTCACATACTTTTGGAATTCTAATAATTGGAATCTCTAAATGAGTAACTCTTTCAACTTGTTCAGCAATAACTCCGGTATAATTTAATTCCGGTACTATTATTGCTTTAGCATCTTTAACGATATCTTTTACTTTTTCATCTGGGAAAGGCCAAACAGTTATAAGTCTAAATATCCCTACTTTTATTCCATCTTTACGAGCGAAGTCAACAGCTCGATAACACGCTCTCACTGGTAAACCATAAGAA
>CAZRBD010000313.1:0-1602 GCA_964598265.1 uncultured archaeon | reverse complement strand
TTAGAACACTGTTTGATTTTTATTTTTCAATTATCTATAATTGCATTTATAATATAAGTGATCGACTTTAATTATTTTTATTACAATTCTTATTAAAGAATTATTAGTTTTGTTGAAGTATTGAATAAGAATCAATAGAATTAGAATATAATTAAAAAAGAAAAGTGTTTTTACTTTAGAAAGCCCTTAATCCCCCTTTAATATCTCTACTAAGTAAGATTCGTTTTAAGTCTTCTTGATATCGGGGATTAAACATAAATCTTTCCAAACTTTTTTGATTTTTCTTCATAATAGTAATATGAATAAAGTTGTGTATAAATATAATGTATAAAAAGTTAAAGTCAAAAAAAAAAGTTTAAACAAGTTTAAATAATAGTTCCTAATTTTATTTACTATGGATATAAGTCAAAAAATATATTATAGAAATCTTCAAAGGATTAGTGGTTCCTTTTTTGTAAGTCTACCTAAAAAATGGGTTGAAAATTACAAATTACATAGCAAATCACCAGTCTCAATTGAGATTCGCAGTGATGGATTATTACTTATTTCACCAAAGTTAGAACAAACTGATGACCATGATTTAAAAGATGAGTTAGTTCTTGATGCGACTCCCTATGTAGTAAGAGCGATTATAAAGAATTCCTTATCTGGTCAAATGAATGTGGTAGTTAGATCAGACAAGAAGATCGAAAAGAATTTGAAAAACGAGATTAGGCGATTTGTCAGTGGACTTCCCAATACGGAAATCACAGAAGAACATGCCCAACGAATAGTAATTCAGAACTTTGGGTATAAGAAAATACCAACAAGAAAATTGATAGAGCGATTACTATATTTAATCGAGGATATGTTTGTAGACGTAAAAGAAAATGCAAGAGATGACTTACAATATAATTTTGGACAATTAAGAAAGTTCTATTTCATCTTAGTTACCCATATTAGAACTTATCTCAAAACTGGTGTATATGTGACTGATGATAATGATTTTACGCCCTTAGAAGCTATGGATATTCGACTTTTTTGTGAGAAAATTGAAGAGACCGGTAAAATTTTAAGAGTTCTCCATCTAAGTGAAAATGAAAATGTCCTCGATTTTTATGAAGAAATATTTCAATATTTCAAAGAGGTAATGAAAGCATACATGGAGGATAGCCAAGAACTAGCGCACTACGCATGGTTAAAAAAAGATAAATTGCAAAAAGAAGCAATAGAATTAATGGATGGGTTGGATTGGGAAGATAAGGACAGAGTTAAAGATATGATATACATGGCTCATCTTATAAAAGATATGGCGGCTTGAATCTAATTTTATAAAAGTTAGTGACATTAGACTTTTAATAGTTTATTTTTATTCTATAAGAATTTCATTTTTTACAATATATTCTGCTTTTAAACAAATATGAGATATATTGAAAAAATAGTTGTTAGGAAAATCCCAAATCTCCAAATTTTTATTAAATAATGAAAAAGAACGAAATTTATAACAATGGTCGCCATTTAAGACACTTTTCGTAATTACAAAAAAGATTTTACCTCCCTTTTTTAGGAATTTAGTACAAGAGTAGAAAAATAGAGTAGCTAATTCAATGTGGGTAATATATT
>CAZRBD010000312.1:0-1624 GCA_964598265.1 uncultured archaeon | reverse complement strand
TAATGATGATACAATTGTAATAGAATCTTGCAGATCAGAGGGAAAAATAGTTATACACTCATGTTTAGGAACAAAAATAAATTCAACACTATCTACCTTGCTTTCTTCAATGTTATCTTCAATTCTTGGATTTATGGTTGATTCTCAATCTGATGGTTACAGAATTGTTTTATCTTCAAATTCTCGAATTTCAGAAAAACTATTTCTTGAAGTATTAAAAGACGATTATGATCTTTATTCAATGGTAACAGCTTCTCTGAAGGGAACACATAACGTAAATTGGAGAACTTGGTGTGTTGCCAAAAAATTTGGAGTTGTTAGACGAGGTGCAGTTTATGAAAAAAAATCAGCCCGATTTTTATATGAAAGATATTTAAAAACTCCCCTTGTAAATGAAGCATTACGAGAATTATTTCATGATAAATATGATCTAAAAAATACCGAAAAAATTTTAAAAAAAATTAACGAAAATATTATTTCTATTAGATGGTTAGAAGTTGATCACTTTTCAAAACTGGCTGAACCTATTTTAGATCATACTACAAAATATTATTCAGCTCCAATTAATCTCGATAAAGGTATTCTTGATCTTGTTAAAGCTAGACTTGAAAAAACAAAACATCGTTTAATTTGTGCTAGATGTGGAAAATGGGAACGAGTCGTTGAAACAAATGAGGTAAAAAAACTCCTAATTTGCCCTTACTGTAAATCAAGACAAATTACTGCAACTTTTTATTCAGACTATGATCTACCAAAAATTATTCGTAAAAAACATGAGGGAAAAAAGATATCTTCAGATGAAAAACATAAGATTGATCGAGCCTGGAAAGTAGCATCTCTGATAGAAAATTTTGGAAAATTAGCCATTACTGTAATGTCTGGATATGGAATTGGTGCTGATACTGCAGCTAGAATTTTAAGAAATATGGTTGACGAGGAAATAATATTCAAACAAATCTATGAAGCAGAAAGGCAATATATTATAACAAGAGGATTTTGGGACTCTTAATTTTTCCTGGTAATTTTTGAAAATTGGGTTAAGAATAGTTCTATTCTTCCTTCTAGTCCCGCTCTTGCATTAAGTCCAGTTATTGAAATAATTTCTCCAAGTTCACATTTTTCAGTTAATCTAGCTTGGTTCCTCCATCCTTTAACCCAAATTTGACCTGTATCATCTTCTACAAATATCTCAGACAATGCAATAGATTCGCCCGATTTGGTTTGAACCTCTCGTCTTTCTGGAACCTTCAACACTATTGCCTCGATACAATAATTCTCATCGACTTTAACATCATTTATTTTCGTTCTAAGTTTTGACAGGGAGGAAATTGTATTATCATCATCTAATTTTCTAACAAATGAATTATCATCTAATGTTATAGATTTCCCATAAACTTTTGATGGCATTAACTCTATTACATCTCCTTCAATGAAGATATTTGTAGAGTTTGAAAAATCACTAATATTGAGTAAGTTTTTATTTTTGTCAACTCCTAAAATAATTTTTTTCCCATTCTCATTTGTTGAAATTGAAATAATTCTGATAATAATGGGTTCTATCTCTTTACCTCCTTCAATTTCAATTATTGTAGTTTCATTTCCATGAATTTCCATTCCTTGATTT
>CAZRBD010000311.1:989-1651 GCA_964598265.1 uncultured archaeon | reverse complement strand
CAGGTGATAATTTTGCCACTCTTTCGGCTCTTTTGGTCAGAAGTTGATATTGATTTTGCTGAAACGTATGAAAACATAATATGAAAAAGGATACCGCATTTACACTCTTAAAGATTAAATAATCGATTTGTTTTTTAAAAATTCTATTTAAAATCTTCAAAATTTTCTTTTTATTCTGATATGGCTTTAATTCAATAGTAGGAGCTACATATGGTATTCCGTCGAATTTTCTTATCAGATCCACTAATTGATTGGCTTGATTCATTGGTCTAGTGATTGCAATAACTTGATCTTTAAGGGAAATGACTATTCACCTTTTATACCACGCTATTTCATTTTGTAATTTAACAACATCACCTATAACTATTACAGCAGGTGTTCTAACATCATGATCTTCTACTCTCTTGATTATATCACCAATAGTTCCAATAATTTCTCTTTGATGGATAGTGGTTCCATGTTCAATGATAGCGATTGGTGTTTTTGAGCTTTTCCCAGCCTTTAATAAATATTTCACAATCTTTCTCAACCGGTTAATTCCCATCAAAACTACGATTGTATCTGTAATATTGCCAATTTTTCCCCAATTAATGAAATTTCTCGATTTAGTTGGATCTTCATGCCCAGTAATTATTATTAAGTCTGATGAATATCCACGGGTA
>CAZRBD010000311.1:0-979 GCA_964598265.1 uncultured archaeon | reverse complement strand
CGGCATTCACTTCCGTTTTTCCGTCATATCAAGGCTTCTTCACTATCTCGACCAATTAAAAATGGGTCTCCACCCTTTAATCTAACTACAATTTTTCCATTACGAGCTTCTTCTACTAAAATTTTATTAATATAATTTTGTTGATGGCGATGATTATATGATCTTTTACCAACAAATATCTTATCAGTCTTTTTAGGAATCAGTTGGAGTATAGGATCAGATACAAGACGATCATATATAATTACATCAGCTTTTTCGATGATTTTATATGCTTTAATACAAAGGAGTTCTGGATCTCCAGGTCCAGCACCTACAATATAAACTTTTCCTATGCTCATTTAGTTTCACATCCAGCTAAATAATATCTAAAGCTCCTTTTTTTATTAAATCTTCAGCTACAATTAAGCCAAGGTTTTCTGGATTTAATGGATCACCTAATTTTGAAGTATTAATTTTAATTTTCCCATCAGGTGAAAGAATAGACGCGTAAAGAGATAACTTATTATCTTTCACTTTAGCATAAACTCCTAATGGGAGTTTACATCCACCACCTAACTTCCCAATAAATGTCCTTTCAGCAAGTATTGATACCATTGAGGATGAGTGATTTATTTTTTTTAGAATTTCTATTAACTC
This sequence comes from uncultured archaeon, assembly GCA_964598265.1. GTDB lineage: Archaea > Asgardarchaeota > Lokiarchaeia > Sigyniarchaeales > SOKP01 > Loki-b32. The sequence goes on along the minus strand of CAZRBD010000311.1, from coordinate 343 downwards.
GAAGTTATCCTTTCTAGCAATAACAGCTAAAGCTCCTTGACCAGGTGGGGGGGTAAAAATATCCAATGAAAAACGTTCAGTAATATAATGCTGTAAATTTAATCTTTTTAATCCTACTTCAGCAAGAACCAATCCATCAAATTTTCCTTGCATAAATTTCTTTAATCGAGTATTAACATTACCTCTAATCGCCTTGATTTTTAGATCTGATCTTATTGAATGAATTTGAGCTATTCTTCGAGGGCTTCCAGTTCCAATAACTGCATCCTTAGGTAAATCTTTAAGTTTTGAACTATTTCTTGAAATCAATAATGCAAGACACCCTCTATTGATGAACCCGGTG
>CAZRBD010000310.1:0-1656 GCA_964598265.1 uncultured archaeon | reverse complement strand
AGGAATCTCAGCACCTTTTGGGAGCACTCGGAGTTCCTTACGTGGAATCACCCGCATCAGCAGAATCGCAATGTGCATATTTAGTAAAAAAAGGTATTGCTCAATTCTCAAATTCTCAAGATTTTGATTCACTTTTGTTCGGGTGCCCATATTTAGTTCAGAATTTATCTAAATCTCTACGCAGAAAAGTTCAAGGCAAATGGAGATATGAAAAGATAATTCCGATGGTAACCAACCTGCATAAGAGTTTGAAGCTCTTAGATATTTCTATTTTTCAGTTGGTCGATCTTTCACTTTTGATCGAAACCGACTATTTTCCCGGTATTAAAGGCATTGGTCCAAAAAAAGGGTTAAAATACATAAAACAGCATAAAAATATCGAGACTGTAATCTTGAGAGAAAAAGAGAAGCATAATTTCAATAATTTAACAAAAAATATAATAACAGAAGTAAGAAAAATCTTTTTACTTCCTGATGTAAACGAAGCAGAAAATGAATTCTTTTGGAATCCGCCTCATAGATCAAAGATTTACAACTTATTATGTGAGGAACATCATCTAAACAAAGAAAGAGTACTAAACAACGTAGAAAAACTAACAAATTCTTATGGAAAATGTAAAGACTATTTCGAACATAGAAGAGAAGAGACTAAATCCGTCCAACTCACTTTTGATAAGATTATGTTTACATGAAATCTTATCTTTTAGGATTCTTTTTCGCTTTTTTGTTTAAATATGTTCGTACTGTAATAATTTAAAGATTAATCTTAAATTTAGTATTTTTATTATGACTCAATCATTAAAAAGTCAAGAGTATGACCTTCGGCAAGGACATGAAGATGAAAATAAATATCTAAAGGTTCAAAGGCAGCAAAAAATACGTATCCTCAATTATTTGTTCCGATATATTACTTTTACTACGAGAAGGGAAGAGATAAGAGCTATACCACGAATTTTATATAGGCAGATGAGCAATAAGTTACAAATTGACATTATCATTGTTCATCACATTGTAAGCAGGTTTTTAGTAGACCTAATTCGTATTAAAAAATTTATAAATGAGAATGTTTATGTTCTATACTCAAAAAACCGAGCCACCTTGGTTAGGAGCTATATACATAAGTTTTACCGATTAGCTCCGGTTTTCGATTACAATAGAGCACGGGAAAATGCTAAAATTCTAAGAATGAAATTGGATGCGCATTACTTTTGGCCTCGTGTGACTACTCAAGTAGCTGTCGTAATTTACATAACCGATAAATTAGATCCTTCCCAAAAGGATAAAATTCTCCAAACTAATTTAAGATCACTCTGTAATTGTTCTGCATATTCGTTTCACCAAACTCGTAATAAAATTGGTTTAAATAAGCAGAAGTAAATTGAAATCAGTAATAAATTAAAACAAGGAAAGTAAAGATGATAAATAAACCAGATATGGTATTATTTAAGTTTTCTTACAAATCATCATATTTAAGAGTTCCAAAATATTGAAAGTTGATTTCTCAAACTCTTATTGGCAGGGATTATTTGAATTTCTTTTTTAACCCAATCAGAAATCCACCCTATCCGATCCTTGAATCTAGAATCCATAAAAACTATTACTCCTTTATCAGTCTCTTTTCTAATCGGTCTACCCGAAGCTTGATTTGCTCTTTGC
>CAZRBD010000309.1:0-1709 GCA_964598265.1 uncultured archaeon | reverse complement strand
TCAGTTTTGACTTGTGGGACTTTCAGTTAAGAGATCACTTCAGTTTATTATGGTCAAAAATTATTGCTGGTTCAGATTTAGTTATCCTCGTATTTAATTTGGCTAATTTTCATGTGAAAATCATAAAGCACTTCCTTGATCTCCAGAAATTGGAAGGAAAATATTCCAAATTGTTGATAATTGGAAATAAGAGAGATTTAGTTGATGATAATGAAATAAAAAGAATTAAAAATGAATTAAATATTGAAGAGTTTATAGAACTTTCATTAAATTCTCCCGATGCAAAAATTGAGATAATTAGAATTCTAATGGATACTTTGGGTTTAAAAAAAAAATTCCCAAGTGATTTCGGTGCGAGGGTTAAAGAAGCAGGGGATCTCGTCCAGGAGGGGAAAACTGTTCAAGGTTTGGCTAAATTTAAGGAATTAATTATAATAAGCAAAGCTTTTCAAAATATTATATATACAAAAGCTTTAGAACAAAAGATATCTGATCTGAATAAAAAGATTAAAGAACAAACTGAAAAAAGAAGAACCAAAGAAAATAAGAAAGAATTCACCGTTTCAAAATCACTTATGTTTACTCGGAAAATTTCAGTAAAACCACTTCCTTCACAATCAGCTATGGATGATTCGATTGAGCAAAAACCTTCTATTGAAGAAAAATTTACAACTCCCTCAAAACCATTAAAGAAAATGGTTGCCTTTCAACAATTAGATAGCAAAAAAGTAGTAAAACCTCCAAAAATCCCCAAAAAACCATCCAAACTTATTGTGAAACCAAAAATACCCAAAACTATCTCCCCTAGTTCAAAATCAGTTAAATCCATTAAACCTAAAGATCTTCATCCAAAAATGCCATTAGAATTATTTTCTCCAAATGAAGAAATAACTAAAGAAATAGAAAAACCCAAAGTAATTGACTTTCCTCGGGAATTGCAAGGATTTATCGAAAAGGGAGGAAGTTCATTAAGTCCAAAATTATGTGAACATTTAATAATAGAACTTAAAAAATCTTTAGATAGACCTATATCTTTCGAGGATGTTAAGATGGCAGCAAACTTTTTTGTTAAACAAGAACAGCTTGAATAAATTATTTTATGAATCTCTATTAAGTTATACACAGTTCATCAAAAGTTCACAATACACTTCTTTTAAAACGATTAATTATTCAATTACGTAATTGTTTTAAAATTAAATTAAAAATTTTTAAGGTATTAAAATGAACGCTATAGAAGAACTTAAAGAATTTTTTGCAGAAATAATGAGATTAAATTATATACAAGCAGCTCTCAACTGGGATCTGGAAGTAAATATGCAAAATTATAAATCAGTTGATGGGAGATCTAAACAAGTTGCTTTACTGGAAAAATTGATCCATAAGAGAGTAACCGCAGAGAAAGTAGGTAAATTAATAAGAGAAGCAGAAAAATTATCGAATTTAAACGAAATTGAAAAAGCTATGTTACGAGAAGTCACCAGAGAATATGATTTAGCAACAAAATTACCTGAAAAATTAGTCACAGAGATTGCAGAAACCAGAATACTAGGTTCGAAAGAATGGAGAGAAGCCAGAGCAAAAAGTGACTTTTCAATCTTTGAAAAAATATTAGAAAAAACAGTTGAATTACAGAAGGAAAAAGCGGAAAAACTTGATACCCACCCAGATCTATATTCAACTTTAATAGATCTCTACGAACCTGGTGCTAC
>CAZRBD010000308.1:0-1721 GCA_964598265.1 uncultured archaeon | reverse complement strand
GGAATACCCAGCACTAGGAAGCGCAGAAAATAACCTCTGTCTAAATATTCACGATATTTTATAAAGTTGAGTAACGCCGGAAATGTACCCCAAAGATTTATTAATATAACGGCATTTTTAATCCCGATTAATGGCGTGATTATAGGAAATAAGATTAAGGCATCTCCAAACCCTATAATCCCATATACCATACTAGAGAAAAATATTGCGATTAGTACTAAATAGACAATCATTTAACAATCTTTTCTATTTTTACCATATAGAACTAGTAATTTCTGAGATTTCAGGGTCATTTGTAACAATAGCTTTTGCTTTATAGAGATGAAACATAGCCACTATCATTCGATCGTGTAATTCTGGTAATTTCAGTCCATGAAAAATTTGCCAACCTTCTAAACTCAAATTAACTAATTCAATAACATCCTTATTTTTAAGTATTTGAAATATTAAATCAACTTTTTCTAATGAAATACTTTTTCCAAAAATATCCCTTCCTTTATAAATAGTATAAAGAGATTCTCCTAACGCTATTGAAGGTAATAATAGCTTTATCTGCTTTTTTTCCGCTTTTTTAAATAATTTATCCGCTTCCCCTGGAAGTTTATCTGCTAAATATGCTAAAAAAGCGACTGTATCGATAATATATAAATCCAAACTACAGTCTCCACTTCTTCCTTTCAGATTTTAAAAAAGCATCTACCTTCTCAACATCAATTTCTTCCCTCAGTAGTCCCCGTAGCATTCCAATATGCATTATTTTTGGCGACACGATAATTTTCTCATCTTTAAGATACAGAATTACTTCGTCTCCAGCATGAATATTAAGTTTTTCCCTAAATTCTTTTGGAATAGTCAGTTGTCCTTTTGTTGATAACCTACAATGTTTTATTTCCATAATTATTCAAAATATGAAGTATTTGTAAGAATATAAATCTTACTTTTTGAAAACAATTCTTACTTAAGTTTGAAATTTTCTTGTGATAGAAATATTAAAGCTATGAGGGGTAAGCATTGAAAAGCTTGTTGTCAAAAAACTCTAAAAAGATTTAGGGTCAATCAAAGGTACAATAAATATCTCCCATACGGGGTAGCTATCATGATTTACCTTCTGAATAGCTGCCTTTAAGGGTTTGTGATACATCTCTGGAATGTTTTTTACAATGTCCACTTTTTTTCCCTGTCCTGCTTCTTCAATCAGAGGAAGACACCATTTTTGTGGTACTTTTGCATACATAGCTTCAATCAACACTAATTTTTGATATAACTCATGCGATTGTTCACCATATAAATCAATGATTTGATCGATGTCTTTCCAATAATCATCAAAAGTTTTTGTTTTAAATTTATTTGATTTTATTTGTTCATCTAAGGAATCCTTATACTTTGTTTCAAAGTGTTCAGTGATTTCCTCCGCAAGACCACTAAGAATAGGTTCTGTAGATGATCCTAGGGGTATTTGATAATCTATTATTAACACAGAAAAAACATGCGTACCTGGGCTGAAACGGGCTTCTAAATGTCCAGATCGGATTAGTGACACCCCATCAGGAAAATCTAACTCTTTCACAAAATTATTAAGAGCAGCTAAAAATCCAGACATTAATTCATCCTTATCAGTTTGCCCTAAATTCACAATTGAATACTTATATAGTAATATACCAGCATCTTTAGCAATTATATATACTTCTACGGGATTCATAATTAATTAACCTTGAATAACC
>CAZRBD010000307.1:769-1732 GCA_964598265.1 uncultured archaeon | reverse complement strand
TCTTATGTTACTTTTATTTTTATAGAGTATGATTGTAAAGTTTGTCAATGAAGGCTCCGAGTATTTCTTTTTTGGTTTTCACATATTCCTTAAAATTCTCAAATTTTTCTTCATTATACCCAAATTCATCAATATAGCTTTTTGAAAAAAGTTCGAAGAATTTCGAGATTAAGAATTCAGATACTTGTAGTATTGCCCTCCTGTCTGCCTTGAGCCCATATTGAAAGACAAAAAGAATCTTATTCCTTTCAAATAATAAAAACTGGTGTTTTTTAATAGAAAACACCCGTAACATCCCTTCAGAAAGGTAATGCGTAGCACTAAGTAGACTTCCTAATAAGTCCTGTTTAATCGATTTGCGATACTTTAATTTGGAGAATACTACAATTCCAACTTCCTTCATTACCCATAAATCTTCCAAATCAGTAGGCAGCTTCGTCATAATTCAAATTCTTAATTATATATTTTTCAAACATTTAAAAGAAAAAATTGTTGGGGGAGTTTAAATTCCATAATTTTAATTGGGGTTAAATAAAAGGAAAAAATAAAAAAAATTATTAAGTTCTTAATCTTCTCCTGTTAAAAAAGCCTTCAAAAGCAAAATTTCTATAACCAAAAAAGTGAGTATCATCATTTATAATTTTTTTTTATAAACCCAGGAAAATAGTTAATAAAAATTATAATGATAAAAAATTTATAAAAAGAAAAAAAGTCTCTTAATTGATAATAAGGTTAACCATAATTTAATATGAAGATAATTAAATCTAGACTATTTAAGATCTTGATCTTAATTCTGTCTTTAAATTTACCAGTTATTTCTGAAATATCAAAACAAAATCTATATAGTAATAATAATTTCGCACTTTTAGTAGATTTTCCTATCTCTGACAATAATTCCAAAGATTTTGGAGAAGATTTTGACGCTATTGTAGGACTTCGAGAAAAGGTTTTACGATGGGATGA
>CAZRBD010000307.1:0-759 GCA_964598265.1 uncultured archaeon | reverse complement strand
TAATAAAATCGAATTTATTGTAAAAAGGGAGAGTATAGATTTTACTCTTCCACAAATTGACTTTTTTTCTCGTTATGATATTGAGATAGATGAAGAACTGACTTCTCTAAACAGCAGTATTATTTACCTTCCACTAAGTTTTAATGGACAATCTATTTATAGTTTTTTAGATGAATTAATAGAAATCCCAGGTATTAGCTATGTTGAGCCAAACTTTTATGATCAATTATCTTATGTACCGAATGATTATTTTTATGCTACCTATCAATATGATATGCCGCTTATTGGCATGGAAACTGCATGGAATTATCAATTAGGATCAATTAATGTTAAGGTAGCAGTCTTAGATACGGGGATTGACTATAATCATCCTGATCTCAGTGTTAATTATGTACCATTGGGATATGATTGGGTTAATTCTGATTCGGATCCCATGGACGATAATAATCATGGAAGCCATGTTGCAGGTACGATTGCAGCCGTTACTAATAATGCGATAGGTGTTGCAGGAATGGCTCAAGTATCTATTTTTGCAGAGAAAGTCCTTGATTCTTCAGGTTCTGGCTCCCATGCAAACTTCAAGGCTGGAATGATACACGCAGTAGATCAAGGTGCTGATATAATTAGCTATAGTGGGGGTGGTTCACATTCTACAACAAAAAAACAGGGAGTTGATTATGCAATTAATAATGGTGTTATGGTAATAGCTGCTGCTGGAAATGATAATGTCAATACTCCTTTCTACCCCGCAGCATATCC
>CAZRBD010000306.1:0-1761 GCA_964598265.1 uncultured archaeon | reverse complement strand
GAAGAAAGGGAGGAAACAGAATCTTCTAAGAAAATCGTAGAATTCTTAAAACAAAGAATTGAAAAAGCTAAAGATAGGATAATTAATCTTTTACAAGCGAAAAATCTAACTATATTAACATTTTCGGCGAGTACTGAGAAAATTCCAATTATATCTTCGATTACAGATGTAAATCTTGAAGTAACAATCAAATTAGTTGAGTGAAATACTCTTTATTTTTTTATTATTTTTTATTGAGTTCAATCAAATATTTTGGAATTATTAGAACTCTTTTCTAACATATTATTTATACAAAATTTAAGAATTAGGTTCTTAAAAGAAGGTTCATGTGATCAATCCTTTTTTGTAAGATTTTTTTGGTACCTACATCATTTCTATGAAATAGTTTACCTTTAATACAGCCAACACCTTCTTCTGCAATCTTTTCTGCTTCTTCCAATGAGTTTGCAATTCCTAATATCGCGATTGCCCTCGATGCGGTTGTATAAATATTACCTTCTTTTCTATAAACTGAAGCATAATAATATCTAGCGCCAAGCTCATTTAATTTTTTTTTGTCAACTTTTATTAATTCATCTTGTTTGGGGGAAATAGGATATCCCTCAGGAGCAAGGTATTTACAAACTGTCGCCTTTTTTTCAAATTCAAAATTTTTTGTTAAATTTCCATTAATTATAGCCCAACAAATATCCACAAAATTTCCTTTAAGTAGAGGTAAAACATTCATTGCCTCAGGATCACCCAAACGAGAATTAAATTCAATGAGTTTAATTCCAGAGGCTGTTTTCATAAATTGACCATATAAAAATCCCTTATATTCAACACCAGTTTCGGATTTAACTGCTGCTATTGTTTTCTTCATATCCTCTAATGCTTCATTAAGATCTGACTGTGAAATAAAAGGCATGAGATGGTCCTCCATAGAATAGGATCCCATTCCTCCAGTATTACCTGAAATTGCAACCCGATTATTCCTTCTTATTACTACAAATCCCGTAGGAACGGTAACACAACCTACGTAACCTTGATAGTCTACTCTTTTAATGTCTTTTTTTCTAATACCAACTTTAAATTCCGGTTTTATCTCAACGGAATAAACCTCGCTAACATCATAGTATTTTTTGTTTAATGGATTTAGCATCTTCTTTCTTTTATCAACAGTTATGATTGATGACTTTCCTATTTTCAGAATAAGCTCTTGGATATCATCTATTAATTTCTTTGAACTAGAAAAGAAACGTTTTTTTCCATTATGAATATTACCATCACCGAGTAAAAAAGCATTCAAGAATTCTATGATGTGTTCTTTTTTGGCATTTTTGATATAAGAAGGAATAAATTTCTCTTTAGCTTTTCCAAATTCCTTCAAAATATTAACAAGCTGAATTGAGTTGATTCTAAACTTAGAGTCTTCTTCTCTATATGAGTTTTTAAAAGGTAATTTAGACAAAATTTTTTCAAAATCTTTAAAATATTTAGAATTCTTTGTTTGACAAATATAAACTCTATGTTCATTTTCTGTATCAGTCACATATCCTTCTGATAAATAAAGACCCATAAATTGAATCCATTCAGTTAATTTTATTTCTTGTTTTTCTCGTTTACGATTAAATTTGTAATCATATTCATCGATTGTAAAGTATTCAGGAGATTCCCCTTCCCATATTCCTGTTAGAAAAATCTCCTTTTCTCCTATAAGAGATCCAGCTTCTAAAACTTCTATTTTCTCTGATTTTCTATTTTTTACTAGCATTCTATGAT
>CAZRBD010000305.1:0-1781 GCA_964598265.1 uncultured archaeon | reverse complement strand
GGTACCGTCAGGCAACGTAGAGACTTCTCCATAGTTAAATTCTCTCAAATATTCCATTGGATCAAATTCTACAGTAGATTCAGTGTATTCAGGATCAAGTAGTGTGCTGTATACAGGATCAATTATCTCGCCTGTTGTCTTTATGACACCCCCAGTATGTGTAACAAAGACAGTCTCTTCTAGCTGGGCACTAATATCTTCTGAAAATGCAAAGTAAAGTGCAGATACCGCAATAATTACAGATAAGGAGGCGATCATTATTCTAGAAGAAGATTTTTTCATTAACTGCATCTTGCACGTTTCTCAATTGTAATATAAAGTTAGCTCAGGCTAAATTTATTGCCTTAGTCTAACTTTGTTAAATAAAATTAAAATCAAAAAATCAGAAAAAACTAAGTTTAAACTGAAGAATATTAATTCGAAAAGAGTGAAAAAATCAGGCTTTCTTTTAGTTGGTTTTGCCGGTTTAATAGGAGTGGGAATTATTCTTTCATTTTATGGAAGTTATGTAATTTTTGAAGATCTAAACCAAGGTGATGGAGATGTCGGATCGGAACAAGGTTTGATTGTTGAAGTAGAATTAGATCACACTGAAACCCAAACAGGAATTTATGCCCTTCAAATAATTGATTTTGAAAGTGGGATAGTCAGAGTAAATATTTTGGATCCGTCTGACTCAATAATAGAATCTCAATCCATTAATGAAGAAGTATATGAGGGAATGTTTGATGTTACAACATCTGGTACCTACAAATTATCGATTGAAAATAGTGGGAAACAAGTAAAGATTATTGGAGTGATTGGACCAGAACTAGATGAAGGGGAAAGATCATTAACATATATCTCCATAGTCATACTGGTTATCGGTTTGATTGGAATGTTAGGGTTAGTAGTTTTAATGGTAATTAGTCGCAGAAAATCAATCAGTTGAGAAAGCTATCCATTTTTTCTAATCCTTCAATTGCTGCATTAAAATTTTCACCATCCTCTACAACCAGAGATAGTTTGTCTACATCTGCAGAAAATATTAATTGTTCACCAATTTGTTTTTCAAGGATAAAATTGTGACCAATCAGATAAGAAAGTCTTTCACGAACCTCATTTTCAGATATGGATGCTTTTTCTGCTAAATACCGGGAATTTTTTTCTCCATCTTCTAATTCTGCAATTATCGAAGAAGTGATAGGATCGAACATACAATCGACTACCTTTTCTCGATCATAGGAATCATTCATTAGAATTCTTCGATCCATCGTACACTAATAACTTTTCTAAGGTATTGAAAAATCCTTTGTGGAATAAAACTGTCAAATCAGTTAAATTATTACAAATAACATATAAAGAAAATTACACTTTAATCATTATTGCAAAAATTGTGTACTAAGGATCCTTCTGGTAAAGGAAATCATTGTTTCTGTGTAGATGTGGAGACTAGAAGTGGAATAAAGAAATGTTGTAAATGTAATCAATGGAATATACAAGGCACAAATTGGGTAAAAGATTTAGACTTTAGATAGGTGATGAGCATAACTGCGCAACTTGAGGAAAATAAAAAATCTATTTTTTATACAAAAGTATCGATGCCAATTATTTTGAAATAATTACAAATCTAGGATTTACTCTACAAGAAATGAGGAAATATAATTTTTCAAGGCAATTTTTTCCTGAACACAATAAATTGACGCCTAGTATGGTTTTTATCGGGTGGATTTGGAATATTTGAATAATTGAGCAGTCAGGAATATAATCACATTATAAGGATAGTAGGAAATGATATTCCT
>CAZRBD010000304.1:0-1814 GCA_964598265.1 uncultured archaeon | reverse complement strand
ATTTAAGTAATTTTTAAGACAACTTTATATTTTTCATAATTAATATTATTATAAAATATTTGCTCAATTTGATCATAATCAATATGTTTTTTTTGACAAAAATCTACTTCTTTTTCTTGAAATGACATTTTGTGCTTATATGTTTTGTAAGTTTGTTTGGAAATTCCCGACGATTTTATAAATTAATTATAAAAATAGTGTTATTTAAGGTTGAGTTTAGTAATTTTTTTTACAACGAATTTTATTAATCTTACTAAAAAAAAAAAAAGAAGTAAATTAAAAGGGGAGAAATTTCTGAATTTAATTCTCTCGAAAAATTCTTTCTTTATATCCATGTAGAATAAATCCATCTCTAAACACTCTTATTATTTGGTTTAAATCCAATCTTTTAAGATCATTCATAATCTTATATCTATTAATATGACGGCAGGACGACATATGAGTAGGCAACCCTCTCACCTCATGGACCATTAGACCATCGCTAGTCGGCAAGCTTATAGATGAAACTTGGTTTTCAACTGTAAGGAACGTGCAAAAAAAGCTGTAGAAATAAGTAAAGAAAATGTAAAAAAAGCTGAGATTTTGGGTGAGAGAATTTTGAAACCTGATTAAAATTTAATTTTTATATTTTTATAATCTACATATTTCCCTTGCTCATTTTATTCTTCAATACTATTTCTATGCCAGCTTTAACTTTGGATTCAAAAACTTTTTATAATTATAATTCACAAATTATATGACAATTCATATTGACATAAAATAAGAGTTGGAAAAATGCCAGATAAAAAGATAAGTGAAGAAAACATAAATTGGAAGTTTTATGGAGATCTTTTTAAAAAAGGTATAAAAGATATTAAGGAGAGGTTTGAAATTCTTTGGAAAAAGGATAATCATCTTAAAAGGATGTTTGAAACTCTCCTAGAAAAGGATAGTGATTTTAAACAGAGGTATCAAACTCTCTTAGAAATGCATAGCGGTCTTAAAGAGAAGGAAATTTATATACATATTACTATGATATTTGAAAATATAATTAAAACAATTATTTTTTATTATTGTGTTTCCCATAATAAAAAGGTTGAATTTCATGATAAATCTGTAATAATATGTGAGGGATTATTAGATTCTCCTGGTCAAACTCTTATTTTAATAAAAAGCCATGAGTCCTTCTACTTTCACCCCGAGTTTTACTTAGACTTTCCTAACTCCTATCAAGTTGATAACATATTAGTAATTGATCTAATATTTTTAGAGGAGGACTCTAGAGAAGGAATGAAAGAAAAATTTAGATCCGAATTAGGAGATTTAATCTCAATATTGCATGATAGATCTAAATTTGAAGTTTGGGATCTGAATCAATTTCTTTTTAAAACATTAGATTATATCAAATATATTTCTATGTATTCAAAGTTTTTTTTACAAATGGCATTCAAGAGAGTGTATTGCGGAGATCCTAAAAAAGAAGAGATAGAATCGAGAAATATTCAAGAATGTTTATTAAAGGAAATAATAAAAAAAAATCCTAGAGATTTAGTTTTATGTTTAGGAGCAGGAGTATCTATGAGTGCTAATCTTCCTGGTTGGAATAAACTTTTGGAAGGTCTAATGATTAAAGTAGTAGAGAGCTATAAAACAGATTTAGATTCAGCTAGTATAGAATTTTTTGCAAAAAGGATTCATACGCAAGAATCAGATAATCCTTTATTTGAGGCAGAATTTATTCAGTCTGCTATTGAGGAAATATTTAAGGATAACATTAAGGAAGTATTCCAGGATCTTATAAAACAAAAATTATATGAGAGACCTATAGTGTATTC
>CAZRBD010000303.1:0-1851 GCA_964598265.1 uncultured archaeon | reverse complement strand
TCCTCATACTTACGGGAGATTTTGGTAAGATCTATCTTTTCGGTAATTTCCATAATAACTGTTGCAACTACATTTACGATTTTATAATCTAGTGTAAAATCGGATTCATCATTTTTTTTTTCTTCTTCTGACATATTTTATTACCTAAAAGAAATAATTGTTAATTTAGCATCTCTAACCATTTATTTATATTTATAGAATTTTAACATTTTTAATAAAAAAATTAATGAGCTTCAATCCTTAACTATTCCGGAATTATGCAAAATCTGTTATAGTAATTCCTTTACAACAACATATTTTATAAAATCTTTTATAACAAATAATTTCTTATTCATTTTAAAACTTTAAGAAATTTTCTAAAATTTTAATATAAATCAGTAATCGATTGAGTTAACTCACTAATTTAATTCCCGCAATATAATCTCCATAGAGAGCATCAGTCAGAGAATAGCTAATAATCTCAAAATAAAATGTAGATTCTTCGATAAGAATAGAACTCATTCTAGATGGTAATACTCAAAACTTTAGCCGTTGGGAAGTAACTGGGATCGTTGGAATATTATGTTGATTAGAATGTAGGGGTTAAATTTACTCATAGGTCTCCGCTTTGCTGAAGTGTCGCAACCGGGTATGAGAATTGTTATTTCTTGTTGAGAAGTTTAAATCTTCCAAATTCTCTAAAATAGAATAAATTGGCTTAAACTACAATACTTTGTTATATATAATAATAAGTTAGGAATTTTCTTGACAACCAAGTCTTTCAATAATACCAATTTTAGGTTTTAAATTAATTATTTATACTAATCTTATATTTTCAATTTTGTATTAAATAATACTTTGAGCTATTAAAAATGCCAGATCAATATGCTAAGCAAAGGGTAGTAAAAGATATTTCTAATGATGATTTGAGAATTCAAGTGACAGGATATATTAAAAGTTTAATAGATGAGGATATCTTCATACTGAATGACAAAACTGGTGAAATTAGAATTAATAAAACAAAAGTAGATAATTTTAAGTATGAAATAAATGATTTGATTAATGTAATTGGAGATTTAGAATTCCAGTCTAATGGAGAAAAAACAATTATTGCTGACATTATTCAGGATATGAGAAAATTGAACTTTGAATACTATCAAAAAATTTATTCGATAAAAAAAGAGTTAGATTAGTTTACTAATTACTTTTAGGATTTATTCTCCATCTATAAATTTTTGAATTTCAACGACCTAACCATTAGGATCTTAATGAATAACTTTTTATTGAGATCATTTAGTACCAAAAAAAATTATAAATTCCTTGATTGGACTCAAACTCATTGTAAAATTGTCAATTATTTTAGATAATTTAAAATTTTAATTTACTAATGACTTCTTATAACGTTTTTATTTGCAGTTATAGAGATGATAAAATTTTTTAAATATTAATATTTTTTAAGGTTTATATTTTATAATTTATCCTAATGTAATCAATATGGTCGAATTTTGCCCAGATTGTTCAAACCTTTTACGTAAAGGTAGAGAGAACGATACTGTATTTTTAAAATGTAAGTGTGGTTATCAAAAGGATCTACAAGTCGATAAAGGGATTCTTGAAGAAAATATTAAAAAAAAAAAGAAAGCTTTAGAAGAAAATCTACTGATTGTTTCTGAAGAAGATAAAATTATAGTATTTCCGAAGGTTAAGAAATACTGTCCTAAGTGTAATAATAAGGAAGCAGAAACGTGGCAACAACAAATGCGAAGTGCTGATGAACCCAGCACTCATTTTTTTAGATGCCTTAAATGTAAACATACTTGGCGTGAATACTAATATACTTTAAATTTATATGAATTCAATTAATAATTCGAT
>CAZRBD010000302.1:0-1898 GCA_964598265.1 uncultured archaeon | reverse complement strand
GGATCCAAATTTTTAACCTTTTTAATCATGTTCTTCTTCCAGGTCTTAAATTTCCCCCAATCTGCATCAACATCTTTCTTAATTTTGATGAAAAATTCTCCTGAATCCTTGGAAAACACTTCAATTTCCTCTTTAAATTCTTGAAAAAACTGATCAATTGGACCTTTCTTCTTCTCCTCTAATAAGATTAAATCATCTTGAGGTAAATTACCATCTTCAGAATCTTTCATTTCTCTCATTAACCTTGGGATTCTTTTCTAAGTATTCTATAAATTATTGTTTAATTTAAAACTATTCATTAAGAGATTCCTCAATACTAGATCCAACTTGCAATATCTGTATAATGATGTTTTTATAAACAGTTGATCGAGATTATTTAGAAATGTAGAAACATTTCTTTATAATAATAAATAAATTTAATTGAAGAAGAATCAATATTTTGGAAAGGTTAGATTAAAAGTGTCTAGAAAAGAGAGTTCAAGTATTAAGAAGAAAAGCCTTAAAAGAAGTTATCAGGTAATCCTTGGTTCTAAGGTACTTTTTGGTAATCCTGCTCCAGATATCTATACTGCTCAAGTCCCTATTGCTACAGCTAGTTGGATAAACACTACAGAGGGTACGGTTGTAATAGATATGCTATTATCAAGACAGAATGGTAGAAGTTTGGTAAAAAAAATCGAAGAGAGTGGGGGTTTTGTCAAATATGTAGTTATCACGCATGCTCATATGGATCATTGGGGAGGATATAGATCATTCAAGGAGAAATACCCTGAAGCTAAGATAATAATTCAAAAATTAGGGGTTGAAAGGATTGAAAAATATAAAATACTTGCGGAGCATAGAGCTTACATGGCGTCTGTACAATTTGACATTCCCGAGAATCCTCGAACAAGAGATTTTTTGGAACCTACTGAGACTTACGATGAATTTATGACATTTAAATTAGGAGGGTACACATTTGAGTTGTACCATGGTAGGGGAGAGATTGATGATGTAACATGGGTTTGGGTACCAGAAATTAAAACAGTGTTTGTTGGAGATCTTCTTCTTGGTATGTTTCCAAATATTGGGAATCCGTTTAAACCAACTAGATTTGCACTTCCATGGGCCAGAACATTAGAAAAAATAAGAGAAAAAAAGCCAGATATGATAATAACTGGTTCAGATGTTCACCCCGTTTTTAAGAAGGAAGAAGTAAATGAAGTACTTGATGATACGATTGAAGCAATTTATAGTATTCATGACCAAGTAGTAAATCTTCTTAATAAGAAAATCCCGATTAATGAAATGATACATCAAGTAGTACTCCCAGAACATCTGAAAAATAAATCTCACTTACAATTCCTTTATTCCCGCCCGGAATTTGCCGTATATAATATTTATCGATGGTATCACGGCTATTTTGATTTTAATCCAGCACATTTACTACCACGCCCAGACTACGAAATTAATGATGAGATATTTTCACTTATAGGAAATAAAGAAAAAATATTAGTACGTACTAAACAACTTATGTCTGAGGATAAACATCAACTAGCTCTTCAAGTTTTGGATGTATTACTTCAATATGATAAGGAAAACATTGAAAGCAGGGAATTAAGAATACAAATTCTCAAAAAATTGCAAAGAGAGGATTATTGTCTTATGTCAAGAAACACGTGGACATATTTCATAAATCAGGATAAAAAATTTCTTAGTAAAAAGGAAGAAAGTTAATTGTTTACATTCTTAAAAAAAAAACGGGAATGGGTCTAATTATTGATTTCATTATACAAATCTCAGAAATTTGACAATTATTTCTAAATCCTTTTTAATTATATTCTCCTAACCTTATTAAAAGGTATAATAACTATTTGAAAGCTAATGTCTTCTGAATTCGAGCAGAAATTATAAAAATA
>CAZRBD010000301.1:0-1919 GCA_964598265.1 uncultured archaeon | reverse complement strand
GTCCTGACCTGGATTTCAAAACGATTCCAAAAGAATCTCTAAAAAACAAACCAGACATTATTGTACTTGTTCCCCTATGCAATGAAATTTCATTTACGTTTGTTTCTCAATTATTGAATTCTTTTCCAAATGTTTATGTGGGAATTGATTTACAAGGATTCATCAGAAAAGTTGATGAAACTGGTAAAGTTTCTTATATTTATGAGGAGGAGATTTTCTCTAATATAAATAAAATTATTGGTTTAGTGGGAGATAAATTGATTCTTAAAGGATCTGAAGAAGAAATGAAATTAATTGTAGGGGAATTTGATGATCTGGACAAAGTTATGAAGTCTTTCATTAATCATTATGAAAATGGATTATTCCTTATGACTTTAGGAGAAAACGGTTCAATGATAGCTAAGAATGGAGAAGACATTTTAAAAATTCCTGCATACAAATCTAGAAAAGTATTTGATGAAACAGGTGCGGGAGATATATATTTTTCCATTTTTCTTTATGAATTTAGTCGATCTAATAAATCTTGGAGTGCTGTTAGAAATTCAGCAAATTTAGCTTCTGCTGCTGCTTCATTTTTAGTAGAAAAAAAAGGTCCTACTGGTTTTCAAACTAAAAAAAAAGTGTTAAAAAGAGTAAGAAAAGAAATATATATCAATAAATAAACAAATGATATAAAACTAATGCATATAAATAGTCATTTTGCTGTAGGTGTTATTATTGCATCATTTTTAAACTATTTTTTAAATTTTAGCTTTATTGAATTTGCATTTATAGTTGTTTTTTCATTTATTTGTGATTTTGATGTAGTTTTCATCAAATATACTAAGGTAAAAAATCATAGAATGTTTATCTCGCATTCAATAATCCCAAGTTGTTTTATCATTATTCTTGGATTAATTATTGAGTGGATACCCCTGTTAATTGGTGGATTTGTTTATTTAATCCATATTCTTATTGATTTGATTGATTGGGGAACAAATTTATTTTATTTTCAACACAAACAAATAGGATTTAAAATTCTCATATCTAAAGAAGAATTTGAAAATTTATCTGTGTACTTATCTGAATACAAGGACCCTGCTTCTTTTTTTGATAATAAATATTACAACAACAAGGCAAGTTTAATTAGCGAAAT
Organism: uncultured archaeon; assembly: GCA_964598265.1. Lineage (GTDB taxonomy): Archaea > Asgardarchaeota > Lokiarchaeia > Sigyniarchaeales > SOKP01 > Loki-b32. Next base: position 784 of record CAZRBD010000301.1, on the reverse strand, counting down.
ATCCTTGTTTATTCTAATGTGGATTTTTATCATAATTTTTGCGTTATCATTTATTTTAATAACTCCACTTTATTTTTTTGGACTCTATTTCCATCTATCACGCCATTATTATTTAAAGAAAATAGAGAAAGCGTAATTTTTCTCTACCTCTTAATTATCTTCTATATAACCAAGTTTTATATTCTTATAATTTAATTTAATCAAATTTATTAATGGTATAATTTTATATCAAGAGAGGTGTATATTCATGTCAGATGAAGCAAAATTTGAAGTTGGACTCACTTTAGAAGAAGAAATGATATTCAAATCCGATCTTGGCCAAATAAAGATGCAAGATTTCTTTATTGACGAAAAACATAAAAAAGAAGAAAACAGAATAGGTCCTAACCCTGCAATGCTTCTAGCATTAGCAATTTTGGGTTGTTTAGAAGCTAGTTTTACATTTTGTTTACAGAAAAAGAACTTCACTCTAGAAGATATTAGTGGAAGAGCGGAAATAGTCACGGGTAGAAATGAAAAAGGATTTTGGCGTGTTAAAAGAATAAATGTAACAATTAATCCAAAGATAGATGATCCTATAATGAGAAAAAGAGCTGATCAATGTAGGAAAATGTTTGAGCAATACTGTATAGTTACACAATCTGTCAGAAACGGTATTGAAGTGAATGTTGACCTTAATTATTAAATTTTATAGCTTAAATTTTATTTAATATGAATTTGATTAATCTGTTATTCCATCTTCTGTTATTGTAAAAATCGCATCACTCTCAGCAATATTTGGTGC
>CAZRBD010000300.1:0-1932 GCA_964598265.1 uncultured archaeon | reverse complement strand
TTGGGATGGCCAATTCATACGTTCAAATTGTAACAATAATAAAAAGAAAGGACACTCAACATATACTGATCCTGAAGCGGAATACTGTCGACATAATGGCATGAAAAAGGGAGTAGGATATGACCCAGGAATATTATATGCTCATTGTTTCAATCGCTGGTTTCCTGTATATTTTAAGATGTTTGCTGGAAATCGGAACGATATCCGCGCGTTTAAAGAAACAATGAAAGATTTTTTTTCACAAACAGAATATGAGTGGCAGGTACTCATCGCAGATTCGGGACCCTATTCTCTGCAAAATATGGAGAATATCCGGTTTAAAGGGCTTATACCAATTATTCGAGCGCGAAAAAACCTGAAAACCCATCCTGTAAGAGAGTTAAAAAAAGGATTTTTCTTCAACATAGACTATATCCCAAAAGGATGGTCGGATGATTATTTTCTCAAGATCTATAGCTTTCGACCGATGATTGAACAAGGAAATTCTTCCAATAATACATTTTACAATGCTTTTCGGATGAATACGCGGGGAATGGACGCGGCGATAAAGCTTCGATCAATTCTTTATATTTTAACACTGCTGAAAGCGCTGACTGCCTATAAATTAGGACGCCCCAATTTAATCATGAAGCCTTCTTCTTTTGAATCTTCTAGGTATTCCAATTTTAAACTAATGCTTCCTTATGAAGCACAGAACTCGGGATATATTTACTTTAATTCCGAAGATATATTACGCCGACGAATTAAAAATCGTTATGGATTATTATCCTAACTCGAAAAACCGAGTTAAAAAAAAGAAAAAAAGAAAAGGATTAAAAGTTAAAATTTACTCAACTTATGATTTTATTTTAAACTTTACTTAGTTTAAGATTGGATCAATATTGTTTTTATATTGTTCTAATATTGTCTCCCAATTTGGGGGATAATTCTTATAATTTACTAGGTAAAATTTCCTCATAGTTGAATCTTAGTGTGGTGAACCGTCTCTTTTAGGAGTTTCTAGCCATTTTTGATGTGAGAAAGCTACTCTTTCAGCAACTATTTTTGAAGGAACAATCCAATAATCAGATAACTTGTGAATATCACTATACCTTACAAATGCATAAAACAAATCGGAGTCTTTTATTTCTTCGACCTTTTTCGTCATCATTAGGCTCTTTGTTTGATAAAATGTGGTTTTTACTGAAATCTTAGATGTTCATTACTTTCTTCATATACATAACAACTTTTATAAAATTTATTGACAATGAAAGTTTTAACTTGTTTGATTTAATCATTCATTTTTTAATCATTATCGAAAATAACTTCTATATCTGCCCATTTTAAATCTTTAGACAATACTGGAGTATATATATCATTAGATTTTTCTTTGGTTTTTGTTTCGATTCCCACATAATGGTCTAATAAACTTTTAACACCATCAGGTAAATTTTCAAAGTTAGTTCCACCATTTTTAATTAATTTAAGTTTCAAATTTACCTTATTCGGCTCAGCCAATGGGATATCTATTTCTGAGGATGTACCAAAGCTAATTTCTTTCGTCTTAATAAATGTTGCAATTAAATCGTCTTGATTTGCCGCAAGGATGGTGCCCACAAAAGTTATACCAGCATTAAAAATATCTAGCGCGGCTTTATGGTAGGCAAACGGGCTCAAGAAAGTTGCTTCATCAAATACGGGAAATCCATCTTTTCCTTGTTCAATTTTTTCCGCTTGTTTTAATTTAGCCAATTCAACATTAAATTCAGCGTTCTTCAGATCAATCCAAGGATTAGCCATATTTTTCGCAAGATCATTGACACCAGCCAGTAGAGAGCCAAACTTACGGATTTTTTCGTCAGACTCTAAAACTTGAATTACATAGGATAAGACAACCGGTTTTTTTCTATAAGTGTTAATTTTCAGCGCAAGTTTATGCATTGTATTCTCGAT
>CAZRBD010000299.1:0-1974 GCA_964598265.1 uncultured archaeon | reverse complement strand
CTCCTTTTCGCGACTTATCAGGAGGAGAAAAGAGTGCGATATCTCTAGCTTATAGGTTAGGATTAACTAAAATTATTAATGAGCGATATCAAGATGTCAAAACGAAAGATTTGCTGATTTTGGATGAGCCTACAGATGGATTTAGTCAGCAGCAGGTTAACCGGATGCAAGAAATATTCGATACGCTCAATACGGCTCAGATGATTATCATATCTCATGAAAGGTCGTTAGATTCGTTTATAACAGACATTTTTACGTTTAAAAAAGGAAATCATCAGACGAAAGTAGTTAAAGAGATAATATAAAATTTTTTATTTACAATAAGAGTATAATTGAATAAGGAAAATTGGAATTTAAAATGACAGAAATTAAATATAATGATGAAGCAGATCTACAAAGAAAGATAGTAAAAATCTTTAATAACTCTGGTTATCAATTTGAAAAAGCCCCTTCCCCTTATTTTTGTGATATATTTGATAAAATTAGAAAGATTTATATAGAAGTTAAACCCGAGCATTTCGCTCCCGCTCAGTTATTATACGGTATAGCTAAAGAAGGTATAAAAGACAAAAATCTGAGAAATGTAGACTATATCGGATTTAAAAAAAATGAGTGAAACAAAAATATGGACAATTGAAGAAGTACAAATTTTACTTTCTTTACAATCTTCATTTAGATATTACGAGTTCAAAAATCAATTTGGCATTTCAATTGATGACGTTACAGGGTGCGATAATCTTTTTTGTGTCTGTGATCAAAGAGTTCAAGTTTACGCCGATGCACAAGCAAAAGACCTTCAAGAATTCGTTAATTTTCTAAATCAGAATAAGCCCGAATATCAAAAACTAATTGAAGAAAATAAAGTGTTCGCCCACTACATAAAAAACCACAATTTAACCGATGAGCAGATTTTAAAACTCTCACAGAATGATTGAGGAATATGCCGAGAAATCATATAGGTTAAAGCGCCAAAGACCATGGGCATACACAGGGTAACTAATTAATGCTTAACTTTTTCTAATCTTATTTTATGGATTACCAGCCTTATTCATTGCGTACAATCTATAATTTTAAATGGACGAATCATTATAAATTCATCAAATCTTTTTTGGATTTTATAATCTTCTAAGACTTGATTTAAGATTGATTCTAGCATATCAATCCCTGGAATTAAACCTTCCATTTCTCTTGTCAGAAGGAGCAGGTATTTTGATGTTGATTCAAGTAAAAAACAACCTGGATTAAATTCTATATCTGAGCGATCATCTATGATCTGATTAATATTTTGGACAATTTCGAGGGTTGTGAATAAAATAATTAAATATTTTTCGGTTAATTCCTCCTTAAGTAAACCGTCTCGAATGCCAGCTACCTTTAGTGGGGAATTTGTAAAAGATTTAATTAAATTCTGAAGGCGAGTTAATTCCCTTCTAAATTTACTTTTATTATGGAAAAAAACAAATTCATTATTCAAACATAAAGGATCATTATCAAAATATTCGATCCTCTTAGGAAATTTATCAAAATCGAATTTTTTTAGAAAATCTGGCATTTCATGAATTGAATAGATTTAATTAATTATAGTAATTTCATTTAATAAAAAAACTTCACGATTGTAGTCTGTAGGCTATATTTGAAGATAAAATATTAAATTAATGAAGTTAGGAACACTTAATTTAGAAAATAGGTATGTATTAGCACCAATGCTAAATGTAACTACAGCACCCTACAGAAAATTTTGTAGAAAATTTCAGAAAATAGGATTAGTTAGTGTTCCTATGATATATACAAAGAAAATTGAGAAAAATCCTAAATCTATTGAAAGGGAGTTAATTAAAATTGAAGAAGAACGACCAATCAGCATCCAATTAATCGGATCGGATCTAAAAGCTCTTAAAAAATCATTGGATTATTTAGAGAGTTATAATTTTGATGTCATAGACATAAATGCTGGTTGTCCTTCTCGAAGAGCGA
>CAZRBD010000298.1:0-1985 GCA_964598265.1 uncultured archaeon | reverse complement strand
GATTATAACAATACGTATTTATAGCATCTCAATAATAATTACGGTATTTTTACCCTTTTTATTATTATTAAATTTATATTCTTCTTTATTTTGGACAGAAATTAATGGAAGTTATTTAGTAAGTAATTTAGCTTATGATAATTGGATTAACAATTCTAAACTTTACATATTAATTACTTTAATATTCTTATTTATCAATATTGTAATTGGAGTAATTGAGATAGAAAATCAAATTATTTTATTTTCGGTAAACGGGTTAATCATTTCAATAGGATTATTATTATTTTTTAATCAAGGTGTTTTTTTATTCCTATTTCAAGAAGGTTCAACTTTAAATGATTACTTAATACGGTCAGGAGATCTTATAATCTTCTTGCTCTTAAATTTGTCTACTATACTCATTTTTGAAACTCCAAATATATATAAATTAATTTCCTTTTTCAAAACCTATAATAAATTCATATTTTAGAGGAGAGTAATGTGGAAGCAGCAAATCTCCTTACTAGAGTGGAAAAAGAAGATCTTAGAATACTTATGGCAATTGAGATAGGAATGAAAAGATCTGAGTATGTGACAATTAACAATATTAAATTTTATTCTAGGTACAAAATAGAAGAGACTCTTTTTCGCTTAAATAGAGTCCATAAACTTGATATTATAGTAAGAGATTCGTCCAAATATGAAGTTGCCTATACATTGAATTCGAAAGCTTATGATCTGCTCGCTTTACATGCACTTGTAGAGAGGAATATTATTAGCCAGTTAGGGCCTTTAATCGGAAAGGGTAAAGAATCTGACGTTTATAGTTGTATGGACGATGATCAGAATATTTATGCTGCAAAATTTTATCGAATTGGGAGAACGAGCTTTAAAAACATTAAACGGTTAAGAGATTTTATTGGTGAACGAGGACATCTTTCTTGGCTTTATGTAAATAGATTAGCCGCTAAAAGAGAATATGATGCTCTTGAAAAAATATTTAAGTATAAATTAAATACTCCAAAACCAATTGCTTATAATAGAAATATTGTTATTATGTCATATTTAAGAGGAAAAGAACTAGTTTATTATAAAACTATCAAAAATCCAGAAAAAGTTTTTAATAAGATTATAAAACAAATGAAAGTAATTTACCAAAAAGGAAATATGATACATGGAGACTTAGGAGAATTTAACATTGTTTTAGATGAAAAAGGACACATATTAATAATTGATTGGTTACAATGGGTTTCAAAAGATCACCCGAATGCATTTTCTCTTTTAACACGCGATATCACTAATGTCTGTAATTTTTTTAAGAAAAAGTACAATGTTCAGAGTAACGTCAATGAGATCATCAGAGATTTTAGAATTCTTTAATAAAAATTTAAGATGTGACTTTTAAAAATTTTCCTTGAATTATTACATCTTCTAAATCATTTGTAGATGATATTTGGTCTATTTCTGAAAAAGGTTTTAAAATCTCTAGAAACATTTCTAGATTTAATTTTTTTTTAAGAATTGAGAAATTAAAATCAGTATTGTTTTTGCTTACTCTAAGAGATTCTAAAATTGCCATATTAATGTTGACTAAATTTTGAAAAGATGTTATTGAGTAAATAGTGTTAAACATATTTTCTCTAAAAGGTAGGTTTTCAATATCAGATAAAAGGAGTGATACATTATTTTGGAAATTAAGTTTGTTAAGTTTGGATTTAAATTCTAATAACATGTTCAAAGAAATATCTAGTCCAATATAAAATCCTAAACTGGTTTTGTTAATCTTCTTCGCCTTCATAAGATATTCGATTAAAAGCCCCGTACCACACCCAAGATCAAGAGTAAACCTTTTATTTAAATCTTGGTCATATAAAATAATCTGATATTTACTTTCTTGAATTTCTTTATATCTACTATCATAAAAAAGTGAAGTGGAATTATATTTAGTAATAATTTCTCTCTTATGGTTGGAATTCTCTCCAATATCATTCAAACCAATTAACACC
>CAZRBD010000297.1:0-2018 GCA_964598265.1 uncultured archaeon | reverse complement strand
CCGCTATCAATAACAACGGTTTTGAAATCGGATCTCCGATTGTTTCATATTCAATCTCTATATTACTTACATTTGCTTTTGGCATTGTAGATTTTCCCCATTTTTATTATTAAACATATTAAGTATGAATTGTGATTAGTAATTAAAAAATATAGATCTTTTCCCTGTTGTGTAAAGAATATAAATCTAATTTAAGTAAGAACAACCATAAATAATAGATTAAATTATTAAATAAACCAACAATTTTATATATTAGGCACCTAATTAGGCATGACTAAATATAATTAGAAACTGAAATTTAAATATGAAAAAGTAAAGTTGCGTAGTGAAAAATAAATGTCTAAAAATGTAATAATTCAAACCCAGAATTTAACAAAATATTATGGCAAATCAAGAGGCATTGAGAATTTAGATCTTGAAATATATCAAGGTGAAATTTTTGGCTTACTCGGACCTAATGGAGCAGGAAAAACGACTACAGTTAGACTTCTTCTCGATTTAATTCGAAAAACTTCTGGTGAAGCTCAAGTTTTTGATCTTGATGTTCACCATCATTCGATTGAAATACGACAACGCATTGCTTACGTTCCTGGTGAGTTAGGTTTGTTTCAAGACAAAACTGCTAGAAGAAATCTACAATATCTTCTTGGACTTTATAAAAATCACATTCCTATCAGGCGAATTGAGGAATTGGCGGCTATTTTTGGCTTAGACCTCAACCGGAAAGTTAAGGAACTAAGCAAGGGGAATAAACAAAAAGTAGGAATAGTTCTTGCTTTAGCACCCGAGGCGGAGCTTCTAATTTTAGACGAACCTACTTCTGGATTAGATCCTTTAATCACAGCTGAATTCTACAAACTTCTCCATGAACAACAAAAAGAAAAAGGATCAACCGTGCTCCTTAGTTCCCACTTGCTAAATGAAGTTGAAAAAGTGGCTCACCGTGTGGGTATCATAAGAGAAGGATCAATAGTTGAGGTGGCTACAGTGCAACAATTAAAAAATATGGCAATGAAGGAGATTAAGGTTGAGTTTGCCACTAAAGTAGCACTACAGAAATTTTCTGATCAACTATCTTCAAAAACAGTAGAATCTGTTGTATTAAATGAAACCAATGTTTCATTTATGATTACTCGAGAACAATTAACTAATATATTTGACCTACTTTCAAAATCTGAGATCATCGACATAGAAATTACAAGCCCTGCGCTTGAGGATATATTTTTGAAATATTATGAGGTGGTATCCTAAATGAAACGTTTTTTTAGTACTGTTAAGGAGTTAATTTTAGAAAAGAAGTTCACGATTCTAATATTAGGTGGTGTACTTGGGTTATTTAGCTTTGCTATAATAGCTTTACTGGAAGATTTGGATTTACAGATAATAGAGGGTGTTTTCGATTCGTTTCCACCGGAATTGCTGGATTTTTTCGGAGGTATTGGGGCATTATTTAACCCATATGGATTTTGGGCTTTAGAGCTTTTAACCTTCATTTGGTTATATGCAGGGATCTATATTGTCTTTATGGCTAGTTCTCTCCTCTCCCATGAAGTAGAAAATAAGACTATCGACCTTTCCCTCTCTAAACCTATTTCTCGGTATAATTTCCTTGGAAGTAAAATTACATTCCTTTATGTATTTATAATGACAGTTATAGGTATATTCTTTCTAATAACTGTTGGAAGCATGGCAGGCTCATTGAAATATCGAACAGAAGGACTTTACTTTGACAGGTTATTTGCTACCTATTTTTCTGTAGTTCTATTCCTTGGAGCACTGGCAATGGTATCAAAATTTTTTTCGACTGTATTCTTAAGCACGAAAAAATCTATGGCAGTAGGTGTTATGATTATATTTATCATGTTTTTTCTTGGTGAGTTTTACATTTATATGGATGAGGCTATCCAGGGTATTAAATACATATCAATTTTCTATTACTTTAATCCTGTTGAATATTTAGTAAATGCAGATTCAGCTATATTTACACGAGACATTATTGTCTTAGGAATAATCAATGG
>CAZRBD010000296.1:0-2056 GCA_964598265.1 uncultured archaeon | reverse complement strand
AAAATCAAAAAGTATTAGCAAATTGTTCTCTGTGAACAAAAAAGACTAAGAAATAAAAATTGGTGGTTCGAGCTTTTTGTTCTCTTTAACTACGAGCCCGAAGACTACCCTCTGATCGTACCGACGTCGCTTGTTTCAATAAGGAATTTTGATCTTGATAGGATTTCGAGATCATCTCTGCGATTTTTAGGTTTGAACATAGGAATTGAAAGTTTTACTCAAGATTATGCCAAGAATATAAAACATTCTGAGACAAAAAAGATAATGAAGCGACTTACTGATTACGGAATAGGAGTATATGGTACTTTTATCATCGGATTCGATCATCAGACTCGGGAATCTATTTGGCAAGAGATAGAGAGAGTTGTGGATTTGGATATTTATGCTATTACAGTCCACAATCTTAAAATATTACCTCAAACGCCATTATGGAGAGAATTCGACAAAGCTGGAAGACTACTAAATGTACCTTATGACTTTTATTATGTTGAAGGCTTTCAAGCATTTACTCATCCACATTTTAAGCCGGGATTTGAAGATATGTTGCCCCTTACATATGATATCTATAAATACATTGAGAAAGAACGAGGTCCACAAGTGTTAAGCTTAATGGAATTATTATCTAATGTACCTAATCAGCGTAGAGTCTTTAGACGACAGATAAAACTATATAAGGTAATGTCAAAACAACTATTACCCTCATGGAAAAAGTATTTGGGCCCTTCAGAACATCAAGTTGAAAAGTATCTGAGTAGGCTGGGAATGAAATTAGAACCGTATCCGTTAGTTAATTAAGAATTTTATTTTTTATCAGAATAAGATTTAAATAAAAGTCGAATATAATTAAATTGACAAAAACCAAAAATGTGATTAATAAATGACAGCACAGAAGTATTTATCACAAAAAAAAACAGTATGTCAGACTTTTTCCCTGTCACCTGCTCTTAAAGAATGGTTGAAGAGGTATGTCCATGTGAACTATAAAAAATCTCCAGGAAACGATCAGTTTAAGAGTGTATCAGCGTTTATATCTTCTTTAATAGTGAGAGAAATGACACAAGGCAAAAAAACCGAAAAATAAAAATATAATTTTTTCTATTTTTTTGATATTTTTTCTTTAAATATAGATGCCAAATTCTTTTCATAACAATTCTACTAGTGTTGAGTGTAGTTTATTATGGAGCAAATTATACAAAAGATAGAGAAGAAAGAATATAAGTCTATATCAGTCAGAAGTGTAACTAATCTTACTGAAATAGAACATGCTTTAAATACCACGTTAGATCTTCAAGTAGATGAATTGAAATCTGAAATTATTAAACGACATATAGAGTATCTGGACTCGAAATTTAATATTCCGAACTACAGAATTAGGGTATTTGTCGCATATTCATCAGGAAAACCATGCGGTTATATTGTATCTGATCTAAATCCTGAATATAAGAGTTATGGAAGAAAGTGTGGTACTTTTGGGTGGCTTTATGCTAATAATTTTGAAGCGTGCAGAGGGCTAATAAAACGATGTGAATTATATGTAAAAGAAAGCAAATTTCGGAAAATTAGAGGTCCAATTAACTTCCCTAAAAATGAAATGGGTTTCGGGTTACAAACTGAAGGAATAGGTGAACAAATCCTCTACGGCGTATCACAACCCAGTCCAAATTCTCGTTTACTTAGTTATTTACAGGATTTAAACTATAAAATAGAATCAGAATATACTTGCTTGCGTGTTGACGAAGTTTCTTGGAAAAAAGGGAATAAATTAAATAAGGGACTTAAATTATGCTGCTTACCTGTTGACATATTAGAAGAAAAATTAGATGAAATTGTTGATCTTGCTAAGGATTCTTTTAGTGCAATTCTTCCAGATACTTCGGGAGGAGGAACAAAAAATATCGAGAATCTAATAGAATTAGCTACCAGTTTACCAAAATCACACTTCGGGTTTCAAGAGGATCCGAACCTTTATACTCGATATAAAAATATCCCCGAGTTTGTAGAAGCATGGAAGGAAATCGATCTTGAGAATATGGTCACTATGTTTCCAATGGTGTTT
>CAZRBD010000295.1:0-2092 GCA_964598265.1 uncultured archaeon | reverse complement strand
ATAGAAGATTGGAAAAAAGTGCTGGATGTAAATTTATGGAGTATTATTTATTCACAAAAAATATTTATACCCCGCATGCTTGAAAGAGGCTCGGGTCATATTGTAAACGTAGCTTCAGGATCAGGTCTTTTTGGATCAACTGAACCACTTCCATATATCACATCGAAATTTGCTGTTGTAGGACTCTCAGAAGCTTTATTTTCTCGCCTGAAAAATTTCGGGATAGACGTATCTGTCATTGTTCCCACGATAATAAATACTGCTATTTGGAATACGAGTATAATAAAGATTTCACCAAAATTATTAATAGATTTTGGCCAGGAAAAAATTGACAAAGTATATGATGAATTAAGAGAGGGTTTATCTAAACTCGGAATGTCAGCTGATAGAGCAGTAAGGAAATATATTCGCGGTATTAAAAAGCATCAGTTATACATTTTTGATAATAAAAGTTTGTTGGATATCTTATCCTTAAAAGGAAGAGATCTTCAAGAATATGAGAAATTTCTAGTAGAATATCAAAGCACGAATGCTAAAAGTATGATTGAGATTTTTCACAAACACGGAATAAATATTGAAGATTATAGTTGATTAGAATTAGAAGACAAACTAAGTAAGATCATGAAGGTTTTAAAAGACAAAGTTGTTGTCATCACGGGGGCTGGAAGTGGTATCGGTTTAGCGCTTGCTATTCAATGTGCTCAAGAAGACATGAAAGTGGTCTTAGCTGATATAGACGAAAAGTTTTTGAGAAGAGCTAAGAGAAGAATGGAGAAAATGGAAGCATCCTTCCTAGCAGTTTTGATAGACGTTTCAAAATCCACAGATGTTGAGGCATTAGCTAAAAAAACTCTTGATAAATTTGGAGCAATCCATATGTTGATTAATAATGCAGGGATAGCTCACTCAAAGTATGCTTGGAATTACACTTTAAAAGATTGGGAATGGCAACTTGGGGTCTGTCTTTTTGGTGTAATACATGGTGTAAGAATTTTTACTCCAATCATGTTAAAACAAGATACAGAATGCCACATCGTTAATGTATCATCCATAGAGGGATTGATGTTTGGATCAGGTCCTGGAGGGGCAGTTTATGGAGTTTCTAAACATGGAGTTGTCTCTCTAAGTGAGACTTTAAAACGCGAAATGGAGCTTGTTAAATCTAAAATTAAAATATCAGTTGTATGTCCTGGATGGGTAAACACACGAATATTTTTTGGCGATATTCATCGGCCAGTAGAATTTCAAAACAATCCAAATGAAGAAATTGAAGATTCCAGAAATGAAGTTATTTCTGCTAATGTAATTGAAGGTACTAAATATTCCCTGCCTATATCTGCTGAAGAATCGGCTAAAATAATTATAGATGGTATTAAAGCGGAGAAATTTTATATCCTTACGCATAAAGATCAGTTTTTAAGGGGTATAGTAAAAGAACGATTTGATAATATTCTAAAAGCCTTTGATGATTAAAAAAAGTTTTATTAAGAATACTATCAGTATTCAGTGTTTAAGAATTAATTATCTTTCTAGGATATGTATGCATAATGCAGCTTCTCCAGTTCCTATGGTACCTCCTCCATTATGAGCTAAGGCTATTTTAGGGTCTTTAACTTGCCTTTTTCCTGCTTCACCACGAAGTTGAGTAACTAATTCATACATCTGTGCTAAACCAGAAGCACCAATGGGATGACCACGAGCTAAAAGACCTCCACTAGGATTGACAGGTATCTTCCCATCGAGTTGAGTAGCACCACTCTCTACAAAAGGTCCTCCTTTACCAACAGGGCAAAAACCCAATTGTTCAATTACATTAAGTTCGGCATATGCGGTAGCATCGTGGACTTCCGCGACATCTATATCTTCTGGCTTTAATCCCGTCATTTCATACGCAGCGGATGATCCTCTTTCACCTATATTGTCTCTTTTCCATGACCCAGATCGCAAAATAGAAGCCCGAACTAACACTGCTCTTTCCTTTAAACTCGGGTTTTTCTCCAAGTAATTTTCGGAACAAAGAATTGCGGCGGCTGAGCCATCCCCGATGGGAGCACACATTGCTCTCGTTAAAGGATAAGCAACAACATAATCA
>CAZRBD010000294.1:0-2113 GCA_964598265.1 uncultured archaeon | reverse complement strand
TTTCAAGAATTTTTCGACGCAAATCAGTTGCAGCATAAGACGTCTCATTATCATTAACTATCAAAGATCCTTTAGTTTGTGAAACATTCCCGTTTTTATTTTTTGAGAGACCCCTTTTTATAACATATCTATCTTCATCAAGCCAAAATGATAACTCTACCGAAGCTTTGTTTTCACCACGACGTAAGATAGAATCACCACTTAAATCCGCACTTTTTAATGTTCCAAACAAGGCAAACTCTATGGCTTTTAAGACTGAGCTTTTTCCACTTCCAATATCTCCATAAAAGAGCATTGTTGCTCGATGAAAAGTAATTTCTAAATTTTTGATACTCCTGATATTGCCTATTTTAATTGATTCCAGTATCATTTGCTCTCACCTTCATCATTTAGATTAAAAATCCCAAGAAATTTCTGCAATAAATCTTTATAGTACACGTTGACTTTTGTTCCTTCTTCTCTATCGGTACCTAACACTCCTAAGATTTCATGGATTTTATTTTCCATATCTTTCTTAGATATTCTTTTAAGATTCGTTTTTTCAGCATGTTCATGAATTAGAGTTTCTTCGATTTCCTCGTTTGTCTTTCCAACAACAACACTTATTGGAGTGTATTCTTTTGATATAAGAGCATTCTTATTTATTAGTACCTCAAGCGCTCCCTTATTTCTTAATTGAGTTGTAATTTCATTTGATTTAATTTCATAGGTTCTACCTGATGTAAGTGAACCCATAATTCGGACTGTTACAATTTTATTCTCAGCATCCATAGCAGAGATTTTTTGTTCAATATGTTCTAGAGATTCTATAACAGTTTTATTAGTACAATCTATTACAAGTGGAAGAATTTCTATTGGTTTGATTGGAATAAATTTAACTTTAAAATCCGAACTCTGAGATGCTATGTCTATATCTCCAGAAACGATACAGAAGCCACCATGTTGATATTTCTCAAGCTCCCGAAAATTTGTTGGATAAAGTGAACCAGGATAAATAATTTTATTTTTTTCATTAACAACAAGAGTTTGGTCTCCTTCTCGTAATTTTTCAGGAACAGTCTTATGAAGATGGCCACCAGCATAATAAGCAAAATCTCGAGGTAATAGCGATTTAGGAGCAGATTCCATATCCTTGAATTCTACTGGTTTTAGCTCACTAAGCATTGTGTGTAATACAAATATTTTAATTCCTTCTTCACTCTCTAGATTTCCTATTGCTAATCGTTTATAATCTTCAATTTCTAGACTTCTCTTTCGTGCTCGTAATCCTGTTAGTTTTATCTTAGTTTTTGAATCTTGAAAAAAATGTAATTTTAATTTGTTATCATCCATATTTTCGCCTTTAGAGACATCAATAAATAGTCCTGCCGATATTAAGGGACGGATCATTGAATTATCGGATGGTGAAAAATCATGTGAGCCCATTATTCCATAGACAGGTATATTTTTATCGTGTAATTTTTTTAACTCTCTTACAGCCAAATCCACGACATCCACTTTTGGATTACTAATATCAAATAGATCACCACTGATAATAACAAAATTTACTTCTTCTTCAAGTATTTTAATAATTGCTTGCTTAAACGCATCGTATCCCATTTGATTTAATATCTCATTTCTCCAAGCTCCCAAATGACAATCTGCTAAATGAGCGAATTTTACAAACATTCTTTTCACTTTTAGTTCATTATTTTAATTAATCTTTATGAAAATCCTGGTGATACTATTTTAGTTTTTGAATTTTGCTTTTTCTTACCTTCCTTAATAAAATCTTCAAATAAAGGAATGCTAATTGGAATGGCAAATTTAGTAAATGTAGATGTAATAATGGCCTCTCCTTTATCAAGACTTCCGATTGTTTGATAATCATCCGATAAGTCTTGGGCAGCACTGTCAATTATAGCCCTGCGTTCTGGACCCATCTCATTACCAAGAATAATTTTTGTATTCATATTTGCCAAAATTTCCCGCTCAATTATGCTTGGGAGCTGTGTAATTGCAATAAGACCAATTTGAAATTTTCTTCCCTCCCGTGCGATTTTTCCAAAAACATTATCTATTTTCTCCAATACTTTTTTTCCTATTACTCGTGGAGCTTCTTCGATTACGATTG
>CAZRBD010000293.1:1223-2164 GCA_964598265.1 uncultured archaeon | reverse complement strand
AAGCATTCAATAAATTCTTAAAATATTCATGATTATTGATTACTTAGAGTTAAAAAAATAGCCCATGCATCTTTAAATAAAAATAATATGTTAGAATTTTGTCCTGAGTGTAGTAATCTTCTCCGAAAGACGTTCATCGACGGTATGGGGTATTTAGCGTGCGGATGTGGATACAAACGAGAAATTGAAGGCCAAACAGCTAATCCGAGAGCGAAAAAAATCCAAGTAGAAAATAAACCGAGAAAGCTTAAGGTGAAATCTGTCTCTTGGAACCCCCCCGAAGCAATGTCGTTATATGTTAAGATAAAGGATGCCCCGAGGATCAAATCTAGAGAGGGAAGTTCTGGTGGATCCCCCATAATCTTGAAAATGATACAAGACAAGCTGGACATGAAATATTATAATTGCTCTAAATGCACACGGTTAATGAGTGCAAATTTATTTTGCTCACTTCACGAGCGAAAAGTAGGCAAGAGGGATATATGCAAGTCGTTTAAGCCCATTTATGACGGACTTGGCGCGAAGAAAGCGGGTCGCCGTTCAGATGAATGGCATCGCGGTAGCGCCTTAAAGGCTAACAGGAAGTGTGGTAAGTGCATTTTTTATCAAAATAGATATTGTCATGCTCATAAGAAATCAACTACCGTAAGTGGAGATGCGTGCGAGGATTTCGAATATATTCATGAGCGATCCGAGGAATTTCTTCAAAAAAAAAATTAGTAAATTGTATTTATGCATTAAGTAGCTTCACAATTGGATAACCTAACTCAAAAAAGGGCTCTCAGAAGCCAGATTAAATTTTTTTAGTAATTTCAATTGTCACTACTTTAGGATTTATATATTTTCTTAAAAAGAGGAAACTAGAGATTAGAGCATTAAATTCATGAAAATTTAATTAAACTTTAAAAGAATTGTAGATGAAGCAATAATTAAGATCCATT
>CAZRBD010000293.1:0-1213 GCA_964598265.1 uncultured archaeon | reverse complement strand
ATTGTGAATATATAGTGAAAATCAAAAAAAGTAGGTTATAGAATGAAGCGGAAGAGTAAAGAAAAGTGAAGTCAACTTGAAAAGTACTATGGATGAATCAATAATTGATATCTTTTGCATTTAAAATCCGTTGTCTTAAATTTCTATAGCAAAATAAAAAAAAGATAAAAAATGGTCGAAGAAATTGAAAGAAAAAAGACCTTTACCTCAACTGAAAAAAGATTTTTTACTGTTTACTATTATTTCTTTGATCTTTTTATCCTTAATAATTTCTGCTAATTTGAATGTCAATTCAAACAACAATGGACTTGACACAACAGAAACTCCTATGAATATCTTTGATACCAAATTTATACCTGATGTGTGGAATAAATCCCTTGATGCAGCAATAGATTTACCGGGAATTTATATTATGAGTGAGAAAGAAATTCTTCAGGCAAGATACATAACGGGATTTTTAACAACGGAGAATTTTACTTTACTCTGTAATATTAAAATTAGGGGGCATTCTGTCGCAACTTTAGCAAAAAAAGGATATCGCTTAGAATTTAGAGAAAAAGTTTCTTTACTAGGAATGAGAAAGGACGATGACTGGTTTTTGTTTGCAAGTTATTTAGATCAAACACGAATGAGGACTAAATTATCATTTGATCTCTGGCGTAGTTTGAAAGTGGATAATCCTACTGCAATTTTACCAAATTCCAGGTATGTTAAGCTATTTATAAATAAAGCTTTTCAAGGAATTTACTTACTTGCTGAAAAAACAGATAAAAAATTATTTGGTCTTGATGATGCTCAAAATAACAAAAATACGAGTTTAATTTTTAAGGCTAAAGCTCCCCAGCTATGGGAGCAAGCTTATCCTAATGAAGAGGATGGATTTTTTGTGTTAAATGACATAATCATAGAATTAACTGACTTCATCAGTAACACTTCTAATGATGTCTTTTTTAATATCCAAAATGGTATTTTTTCAAAATTTGAAAAGAAAAATCTTATAGATTTCTATTTATTTAATTTTTTTATACTCCATAGGGATTTTTGGAGTCATAATTATTATTTAGTGAGAAATTCAAGTCCAGAGAAATTTTTTTTAATTCCTTGGGACTTTGATGCATGCTTTGGACAATTAGGTTGGAGAGTATATAATTTTACGATGATTGATACATATTATAAGAATGTACTATGGTATAGATTAATGAGAAATAACTCT
>CAZRBD010000292.1:742-2182 GCA_964598265.1 uncultured archaeon | reverse complement strand
TTACTAAAGATGGAGAATAATTAATCTAAAACTCAAAGTAATAATTATAATCTCATATCCGAGTTGTTAAAAGAATTTTTTAATGGCAATTCTAATTTGGAATAATTTTCTTAATTATTTTAAACTAAAAGAAGGTAAATTTAAGTTCTTTTTCTAACTAATTTGAAAGCAAAGTATTTTATTTTGGTACTCTTATTTTTTCATTAATTTCACAAACAAATTAATAAATTTTGATGAAAGAGAAATGAATTTTGAGGATATAAAAAGTTTGTTAGGATCAAATGCGGATGATTTATTAAATCATTCATGTATGGGGATACCAAAAGATATGATTCATCCACCTGGTCCTGATTTTATTGAGAGAGTATTTGAGCACACCGATCGTAATAACATAGTTCTGAATAATATGGAACGTTTATTTAATCAAACTGGAAGATTAAAGGGAACCGGATATCTTTCAATTCTACCGGTTGATCAAGGAATTGAACATACAGGTTCAGCTAGTTTTGCTGTTAATCCCTCCTATTTTGATCCTGAAAATATTATCAAATTAGCTATAAATGGAGGATGTAATGCTGTTGCTTCCACTCTGGGTGTTTTGGGATCAATCTCAAGAAGATATGCCCACAAGATACCTTTTCTTGTAAAAATTAACCATAATGAAATTCTTTCAAAGCCTAATCTCGCTGATCAAACACTTTGGGCTAGTGTTGATCAAGCTTGGGATATGGGAGCCGCTGCTATTGGAGCAACAATATATTTCGGTTCTTCAAATTCAAGGCGTCAAATTCAAGAAATAAGTGAAGCTTTCAAATATGCTCATGAACTTGGTCTTATTTGTGTTCTTTGGTGTTATCTTAGAAATGCAGAGGAATTTATAAAAGATGGTAAGGATTATCATACTGCAAATGATTTAGAAAGCCAAGCCAATCATCTTGGAGTTACAATTGAAGCAGATTTAATAAAACAAAAATTATCTACAACAAATCGAGGTTTTCTAGATTTGAATTTTGGCAAAACAGATAAGCTGGTATATGAGAAATTAGCCCCTGATCATCCAATTGACTGGAATCGTTATCAAGTCGCAAATTGTTATATGGGTAGAATCGGACTTATTAATTCCGGAGGGGAATCTGGCGGAAATGATCTAGTAGATGCCGTTAAAGCAGCTGTTATAAATAAGCGTTCAGGTGGGACCGGTTTAATCCTTGGTCGAAAAGCCTTTAAAAAACCAACCCCTGAGGGAATAAAAATTCTTAATGCTGTACAAGATGTCTATTTAAGCAAAGAAATTTTCTTGGCTTAGATCAAGAAGAGTAGTGCTTTGAAATTATTCCTAAAATTTTTTTTTTGAAGATCTGTAAGTAAAAATTAAGGAGAGATCAAAGTTTAACAACTGGTTCTTTTTTAAATTTTATATTTATACTTAATAATTTATTT
>CAZRBD010000292.1:0-732 GCA_964598265.1 uncultured archaeon | reverse complement strand
GCATTATTCATAGTAAAGGAATTAATTTTTTATTATTCATATTATGATAAGAATGAAAAGGAATAGAAAAAATAGAAAAAACTCAAAAAATTCAAAAAATTCGGAAGAAGATCCATATTTGCAGAAACAGACACTTCCTCAACCAAAAAGAAAATTTATTGACTTTAACACCCGTAGAATTTGTCCTGCATGTGGGTTAGATATAAAAATCACCCATAATTTCTGTAAACGCTGTGGAGTGGATCTAAGTGCGATAGAACCTATTGGAAACGATGAAATTTCTAAACAATTAGCAATTACAGCGGTTAATGATCCCGATGCGGGAGTAAGAAAAGAAGCTGTTGATACATTAGGTGATTTTGGTGAAAAAAATGTGTTAGGTGTTCTCACCTATGTTTTACTAAATGATCCAGACGAAAATGTTAGAAAAGAGGCGGCAGATGAGCTTGGAGATCTCCATCATCCGTACAGTCTTGATGCATTGGCAAAAGCGCTAAAAGATGTTAGCCCAATGGTAAGAAAAGAAGCTATTGAAGGACTAAAAAAAATCAAGAAAAAAATTAAACCTGAAAAACAATTTAAAGGGAAACCAGAAGAAAGAGAAAAACTTAAAGAAAAAATAACACAAGAACAAATAAAAGACGAAAAGGAAGACATCGACCTTTAAAACATCATATCAACAGAACAAAAAATAAAAGTTTTACATGCTCCACTGAACACCACTAGTCCAAA
>CAZRBD010000291.1:0-2200 GCA_964598265.1 uncultured archaeon | reverse complement strand
AGTGTCCCACATGTTGTTTGGACAGATGGTCGAAATAATGAATTGGATATTTATTACGCTTATGGGATTGAAATTACTTCAGGAAGTAATATTGGGTTTGGATTAGAAGTATTCTTAACCGTCGGATTTGTAAGTATTATTGGAATAGGAGTTATAATATTTATTAGAAGAAGAAAAAGTAATGAGTTATTGACATACGGAAAAAAATATTAAGAATTTTACTAGTCCAGAACAAGATTTCAGATTTAGATTTATTGTGGTTTTAATCCTAATCTCGAACAGGTTTAAAGAACAAGTTTTAATAGAATTATCGCCACTCAGTTGAGCAAATTCCGCACCTAAACTTCTTTCCATAAATCGTAGGATTTTGCATTAGTATATTACTTTTATCTTGCATCTCTCGTATAAATTTTTTATTTAAATTCAGACATGTTGGGCATCTCCTTCTTACAGGTACCATTGCTTCATGCTTTTCTTGTATTGCTTTGATTTCCTCTTTAGATAATTTTTTCTTCTTAGGTTTTTTAGACTTTTTACGAGATTTTTTGAGTTCTTCTTGAGAAGGTGTAATTTCTTTTGGGTCTACTTCTTCTGTAACAATAACAGGTTCTTCAAGTTCTATATGGTTCTCAGACACTACTTTAGGTGAGGTTTGTAGTATTGATTTCTCTATCACTTCTTTTTCTTGTGCTAACATGGTTATCATTTCTCTTAAATCAATTATTTCATTTTCTAATATCGAGATATTAGCTTGTTCTGATTTCAAATTTTCACGTTCCCTAAGCAATGTATTGTTTTCTGTTTGTAATTTAATATTTCTATTTTTTAGTGATTCAATCTCCAATTTTAACATAGAATTTTCTTCTACTAAATTCTCAAGTTGAAAATTGTTAATTGTGGGAGGGGGTATTAGGTTAGGCAATTTAGTTTCTGGAGGATTTAGATTAGATGATGAGATGCCCGGAGGATTTAGGTTAGGTAATTTAGTACCTGAAGAATTACTTAAAGGATTCTTAACCCCTGTTTCTCCTGCTAAAAGTTTTAAATCATCAAGTAATTTCTCTTTATAGGATTTTAGACTCTTAATACTCTTTTTTTGTGTCCTTGTATATTGATTATAGTCTTCCTTATTACTCATCGTTTCAAATGTGTTTATTCATGAATACAACTTACATCTTATAAAAATAATAAAGTTGTAATTAAAAAATTTAAGCATAAAGGATTCATTGATATCCATTTAGGAAAATCATTTCCATTCTGTAAAACAACTAGTGCATATATACTTTTTCCCATAGATTCGAGGAGAATGCATTATTATGTGAGTTTTATCATCAATCTCCTTAATAAATGCTCTTTTTGTCATTCCACATTTTGGGCTCTTCCGCTTCCTCTGAGGATAAAGCTCTGAGGTTTCCTCTTTTTTCTTCTCCTCGTGTTTACCCGTTAGTTCATTTCTCTCTATATAAAACGTTTCGTTTTCTGCTTCAGCTGGCAAAAGAGTGTCGATTTTTTCTGGAATATGTTCATGATTTTGCACTTCCTCTACTATTCTTTGGCTACTGGGAAGCTCTGGTACTTCAGTAATGTCTCCAGGAGGCAGTACTTCCTCTACTACATTTAGGCTACGGGGAGGTTCTGGTGCAACGTTAATATCTCCAGGAGGCAGTACTTCCTCTACTACATTTAGGTTACCGGGAGGTTCTGGTGCAACGTTAATATCTCCAGGAGGTAATACTTCCTCAGCAATATATTGTCTAGCACCGAACCCTTGTGTATTTTTTGCTTGATCAGAGAAATTTATGTCATTAACTCCTACGGGAGTTGCCGAATCGAGGGAAATTTCTCCAATTTGGGTAGATAGTTTCACTCCTTTATTTATTCTTTTGTTATTACCTTGTTCCAACTCATTTATATCTCGAATGTTATGTTTAAATTTAGTCTTTCCATAGAGATTTCTTTGGAGTATCGCATTTTCCTTTTCTAATGACGCAACTAGTACTCTAAAATCCAAAACTTTTTGTTCTAATCGTTCCTTAATAATATTGTCATCAATTACTGCCTTAAAATCTCCTCTTAATGCTAAATTTTCATTCTCCAGTTGAAAAATGGTATCTTTTAAGGAGCTAGTTTCAGTGTTTAGTTTTTTATTTTCTTGCAGAATTATTTTTAATTTATTTATAATTCGGGAAAGTTCTTTTTT
>CAZRBD010000290.1:0-2209 GCA_964598265.1 uncultured archaeon | reverse complement strand
TGGGAATTGGACAATAATTGATATTAAAAGCCTGTCTCTTGAAATTAGAACTTTCGCATATGATTGGTTCGTATGGGTTGAGGCAGGAGTAGGTGATGAGGAAGTTTTGGAGACCGTGTTAGATTTCATTGAAAGTGAAAAATATCTCGTTTTATTTAGTTTTACAAGAACATTTATGGCTTCTAATTTCAAAACAATACTTAATATGATTGTTTTCATAATGAATGGTTTGCTTCTTTTCGCGATAATAATTGCGATGATTGGATTAACTTTACATAGTTTACTAACCACAATGTCGCGTAGGAGGGAAATAGGGATGCTTAGGTCGATAGGGCTGAGTAAAAAAGGTGTGATTAGATCGATATCAGGAGAAACAATAATTCTAGCCCTTTTAGGTGTTTTTGGAGGTATATTCGCAGGTTTTGTTCAAGGAAGCTTAATGGTGAATAATTTACCTGGAGGAGGCTTTCTCTCAGTTACATGGACGATTCCGTGGTTAACTATTATCATTTTAGTGTCAGCCACTTTACTTACAACAATAATAAGTTCACGATATCCTGCAAAATGGGCAGCAAATTTGAATATAATAGATGCGGTGAGAACCCGATGATTTTTATAATAAAACAAACAGGGTGGTAAAAATATCAACTAAAAAGAAAAAAGTAAAGATGAATAAACAACAAAGAGCTACAGCGAAATCAGTAAGTATAGATCCTGATACAGTCCTTATAGCGGAAAATCTTATAAAAACTTATACCATTGGGAGTTCCACCACAATCACAGCGCTAAATAATATTAATCTTACAATTAAAAAAGGTGAATTTGTTGCTATAGTTGGTCCCTCGGGTTCAGGAAAAACAACCTTAATAAATTGTTTAGGCGCTCTTGATTTCCCAGATTCAGGCAAAATTATATATAATGTTGATGGTAAAGGAATGGGCCTTGATCTAGCTGTAATGACTAATAAACAACAAAAAAAAATCCGATTGAGTAAGATAGGATTAATTTTTCAATTCTATAACCTTTTCCCAATTCTAACGGCTTTTGAAAATGTAGAACTCCCCATGATTATCGATAAGAAGAGTCCTCAAGAGAGGGAAAAAAGAGTTAAATATCTTTTAAAAAGGATTGGACTTGGAGAACGAATGGACCATCTTCCATCCCAACTTTCTGGTGGAGAGCAACAAAGAGTTACAATATCGAGAGCTTTAGTGAATGAGCCGCTAATAATTCTCGCTGATGAACCCACAGGGGAACTCGATACGGAGACAACTACGAATATAATCAAAATTTTTATCGAGCTTAAAAATGCTGGGGAATCAATTTTAATGGTAACCCATAATAAAAGAATAGCAAAAACTGCAGATAGGATCATTACTTTAACTGATGGAGTATTTACTCACGAAACCAAAGGTGGAAAACCAATTGAGGATATTTACAAGCACTAAATTGGAGGAAAAAAAATGAGAAAAGAGAAAAAGTACAAAAAACAAGAAATGACTTCTCAAGAAACAATTGATCATGAATTGGACCCGAACGCGATAATTCAAACAATAGATTTAGCTAAAATTTACCATATTACTGAAGGAGTTGAAATTAGAGCTTTAAACGGAATTAATATTGATATTAAGAAAGGTGAATTCGTTTCTGTTATGGGTCCTTCTGGTTCTGGAAAGACAACACTTCTTAACATGATTGGTGCTTTAGATAATCCTACAACTGGTGCTGTGTTTATCAGCGGTACAAATATAGCTCATATGAATGATACTGAACGTACTAATTTAAGGCTTAATGAAATTGGATTCATTTTTCAGTTTTATAATCTAGTTCCTGTTCTTTCTACATATGAAAATATAGAACTGCCAATGATATTTGCAGGTAAATCTAAAGAAGTACGAAACCGAAACGTTAAAAAGTTTCTTGATATCGTGAGTCTGAGTGAAAAAGCAGATCATCTCCCGTCAGAACTTTCAGGTGGAGAACAACAGAGGGTTGCTATTGCTCGAGCATTATGTAATGAACCATCGATTTTAATTGCTGATGAGCCAACAGGTGAACTTGATACTGTTAAGGGTATGGAGATAATTAGATTGTTACGCGAATTAAATTTAGAGCTCAATCAAACAATTCTAATGGTCACGCACGATCCGGCGGTGGGCACTCTCGCAGAAAGGATGCTTAAAATGCGAGATGGCAAAATCATAGAAAC
>CAZRBD010000289.1:0-2226 GCA_964598265.1 uncultured archaeon | reverse complement strand
GTATAGAAGAATTAGATATAGTTCAAACTTTGTTAAATAGCCCAGTTATAATCCCAAATGTAACAACAAGAAAGTGGGCATTTAAAGAGGGTCCTGGTCATCTAATAGAAAAACAAATTCCTGATCTATTAATTGTATTAGACTCCTCCGGATCTATGAGATGGAATTACACATCAAGAACTGATAGAGGTAGGGGACCATATCATACAGCATTAGTTGCCTCTTTTGCTTCTTTACATTTCGCCGCAAGCGAAGGCGCTAAATTTAGCATTATTAACTTTTCAAATAGAGCTGATATCTGTCAGTGGACCTCAGATTATAAAAAAGCAGAAAAAACTCTATTAAGCTATCAAGGGGGAGGTACTTTTTTACCATTTAAACAAATCGCGAATCAATGTAATAAAGCAGACAGAAAGGTTCTTGTCTTCATTATTACTGATTTTGGTATTTATAATTGGAGTAGTGCGAAGAAAATTATGATTGAATTGGCTCAAAAAGGACATAAAATAGTAGGATTTTTTATTGGGTCCACAACTATACCTAAGAATAAATTTAAAGATCTTCTTGATAAGGTTACATTCTATGGATTAAAAACTGCGAAAGATTTGATTAATTTAGTAATAAAAGAAGTGAAGAAATATTATCTTTAATACAAATTTTTAACGCCTATTCATTTCTTTCAGATATAATTTCATAAAAAATCTTTGGCTATTACAATATTCTAATTTTTCTTTTTGCGTTAATATCGTACAGTTTTTTAATATATCATGGATGTCTTTAAGAATTTTGAGATTCTCATTTCCAATGTCATTAGGTATTTGCTTTAAATCCTTTATGATTTCGTTTTCTATTTTTTTTCCATTAAATAAATCGGTAATTCTAACAATTTGATCCAAATTGTCAGCATTAGAACTCATCATCGTCTTACTATTATTATTAAATATTTTTAGAATATGCTTTTGGGAAATATCTACATATATACTAAAAACATATCTACGTAATTTTTGAAATTTAGTAATATCTAGATGATACCTATATACAATAACGAAAAAGGAGAAGAAGAAAAAATCAAATAAACTATAAAAATTATTTCTTAAATATTAATTAAAGTACAGACAGTAAGCCGTCGATATCAATCCAACCTTTTTTAGCATGAATTATATCACCTTGTTCATTTATGACAAATTGTCCTGGCCCTTGTTTTTCCCAGCCTTCATATTCGCCATGTTCAAGACCTAGTTTCCTAACATCCTTCATTTTAAGTGGAACTTGCTGAACAGCCTCAGATGTCATTAATCCCAAGCCATATTCTGCATATAATTCATCTTTAGTGCTCGGAATAACAGGAAAATCAATTTTTTCCTTTTCAATAAATTCCTTTGCTATTTTTTCACCGGATTGTGTTACATATAATATTCTTGCCCCCTTTGCATCAATCTCAGATTTACGCTCCATAAACTCTTTAAAATCCAACTGGCAGATAGGGCATCCGAAATATCTTGAAAATATTAATACGGTTTTTTGAGTTCCAATCAACTCTGATAAATCAATGGTTCCAAAGTTAAATGAATTTAGCTTAAATAATGGAGCTTTATCCCCTTCATTAATATTTATTTTTCCCATAATCTTCACGTGTTATTATAATTTTTTTAAGAATATTTAATGTCATAAAAGATTTATTATCACTTTTATGATTATCAAACAGATTTTTTTCAATTATATATAATAGAATAATTTTAATACTGCAAGCTTCCTAAATATCTTAAAAGACCACAATTTAATTAAAATAAAAAAGTGATTATAAACTAATTATCAAATAAAAGTGATTTCATTGGTTAAAAAAGAATATATTTGCGAAAAAATCTTCTATTGCATATCGCAAAGAGATTTCAAGGTAAAAGAAGTTCAATCGTAGTGGATGATCTTACAATTGAGATTAAAGAAGGCGCGACGTTTTTATTAGGATTTGCGGGTATCGGTCTTATAGGCCCAATTATAGCAAACACTCTTATAGAACAAATAACAGATATAAGAGAAATAGGTTTTGTTACTTCCGAGTATCTAACTCCTATATATGTATTCTATGAAAGGGTTTTGAAACATCAATTAAGATTACTTTATTCTGCCTCTAAACACATAATTATAGGAAGATGTCCAGTTACTTTTCATATACCCACCGCCTACAAGGATTTAAGTTAGACTATGTATCAGGAGTCTACTCCGGTC
>CAZRBD010000288.1:0-2261 GCA_964598265.1 uncultured archaeon | reverse complement strand
CCTTAGTTGTGTTCTTTGATGCGGTATTAAACTCCTATATTTATGTTTATTATCTAAATAAAAGAGATGATGGGCTACTTTTAATACTCCTTGAATCTTTGCCAAATTATTAACTAATAACCAGAGCTCTATTTTTGATATTTTAATCTCTATTTCTTTAGGAAATAGACCATACTTACATAGAATTGCATCTTTTTTAATGTCATATCGATAATGTTGAGCAATATTTCTCCATTGATTTAAAGGAATATTCCACGGAGAAGGCTTTACTATTTCTTTAAGTATTTTTTCATTAATTACTTGACTTTACAAGTTAAAATAGTTATTTTCTTTTATGTCGTATTTAGTCGTAAATTGAATAATAATTTTTCTGAAAAAAGGTCTCTTTTTTTATGCTTCTTAATATGGAATAAAACGACATAAAGTATCTTTAGGTTCATTAACCAATTTGGTATGTGTTGTATTCCCATTACTTAAATGTATGTAATAACAGTGTGGTTATGAAATAAAATTAAAAATTAGCGTAAGTGGAATTCTTTATCATTTATTCTCCTTTAGATAACCGATCTCAATTATTTAAGCAAGAAATTTAAATATAAGTAAGTGGAATATTATATTGATATAATATGGTTTATATTTTACATCATAATAAGACACTAAAAAGCGGTCAGGAAGTAACATACTTATATTTAGCACATAATGTCCGAAAAAACGGAATTCCCGTGAGAAAATGGACTATACCGCTCGGAAGAAAGGAACAAGCAGAAGCAAAGCTGAGAGACATTGCTCTCAACCAAAAAGGTTTCAATCCTGAAAGCGCAGAAAACTTATCTTCAGCGTTAATTGGTGCTTACTTAGATATTTTCGAAGAATTAGAATTAGTTAGAAGTGTAAACGAATTAACAAATAAAAATCGCTCTCAAGGATTAACTCCGGGACATTATATCTTGTTGTGTGTGTTAAACAGATTAACTGACCCAAAAAGCAAAAATCTGTTAAAAGAATGGTTTGAGGGGACAATATTGAAAGAGCTTTACCCTAATATTTCCGAATTTTTAACAGTTCAGCATATTTGGAACCATTTTAAGGAATATTTTAAACCGGAAATCCTTAATTCAATTTTTTTATCTCTGGTAAAAAAAGTGATTGAGCTCCACGGCGTTTCGCTCAAAACGCTTTTAATTGATTCCACAAATTTTTACACGTATATCTCTGACCATCCTTTTAATGAGTTACCGAAAAGGGGACTCGGTAAAGATGGAAAAAAACATTTAAACCTTATCAATTTTGCGCTCGCAGTTGATAAAGATACAGAATATCCGATTTACTATAAGACATACCCCGGAAATATTAATGACTATACGATTTTTAAGGAGATACTGCCTGAAATTACTGAATGGTTTGAGCAATTGGAGCTCGACTGCTCTGACTTAACGCTTACTTTTGATAAAGGGAATAATTCCGAAGATTCAATTAAAATCATTGAAAAAAACAAGTGGGGATTTATTGGCTCTTTAAAACCATCCATGTTCAAGGAATTACTCCAAGAGTCTTTTACGGAATTTTCAAAAATATATGATACCCGGAAAAACCATTCGGTTTATGCGTTCAGGAGAGAAGCTAAAGTATACACCGATAAACCTAGGGTAATAATCGTGACATTCGACGAAAAAGTCCACAATAAGAATTTAAACACCCTAAAGTACCACATTGCGAAGAGATTTGACCAATTAAAGGAATTTTCAATTCATAAATTAAATACCAAACCTCAATGGAGGAAGCCTGAGGAGATTTTAAAGCATGTAGACACCCAAATTCTAAAACAAAAGGACTTTAAAAAAATCATTGCCATTATTCTTGAAAGTGTAATTAAAGAGGTATTTGAATATCAAGAATTACAATGGGGGTTGGACGAGCGAAATTTTAAAGAAAAAACAAATACTTATGGTAAATCTATAATCTTTTCCAATAGGATGGATTGGACTACAAAAGAGATTATATTAGGCTACCGACAGCTCTATAAAATCGAAAAAAAGTTTACTGACATGAAATCATGCTATTACATTAGGACTCGCCCTTTTAATCATTGGACCGATAATAACCTCCGAATTCATCTATTTACATGCGTTTTAGCATTGTTAGGACAAGCTATCCTTAAGAAAAAGCTTAAAGAATTACAGTTTAAAGGTTCTTTCTGGAAAAACGTCAATAATTTGGAAAAAATCCATAAAATAAACTTATTTTTTAACAAAGGCAGGTAT
>CAZRBD010000287.1:0-2390 GCA_964598265.1 uncultured archaeon | reverse complement strand
GAATAATGTATATCCAATATCATCTCCTTCTTTTACACCAACAAAAGCAAGATCATTAGTGATCCCTCTAACGCAATCAGATCCACATCCAGAAATTGAGAATTTGAACTTTTTAGGCATATCCATAAAATCAGAATTACCAATTAGATACTTTGTCAATTTCTCCATAAGAGATCGTCCATCAATAATTTCATCTTTTTCTATGCCTGAAGCTGGACAACAAATAATATTTCTTGCATCCCCATATCGGGCTCCACCAAAACCTTGACCACACATATCCGTTGTAAACCCTAACTCTTCCATTACTTTAAAAATATCTAATGCATCATCAGACTTTATCCAATGTAGTTGAATATCTTCTCTATTAGTTATTTCTGCTTGTCCCCTACTATATTTCCATACTAAATCTGCTATACCCCGGAATTGGTCACTCGTTAAAAAACCACCTGGAACTTTAAATCTAAGAAAATGAAGAGAATCCATAAAATTTCTAGGATTGCTATCTCGTCCAAGAGAATACTTGCCTAAATAGTGCTCAATATCAGTTAATTTAAATTTAGTCATATCACTTTCATTATCATATTTTTTAGGGATTAAAACAAATTAATTTATTATCTGTTTATTTTTATTTTTTATCAATCAGTAACGAGAGTATTGTCTGGAATTAAAATTAAATATTATTAAACAATTTTAATTAATATTTTTGGTGTAATCCACATTCACGTTTTTCTGGAGTTTCCCACCACCATCGTCCAGCTCTCCGATCTTCACCCAATTTTATTGGACGGGTGCAAGGGGCACAACCAATACTAGTATAGCCTTGATCAAAAAGTTTATTGTAAGGAACATCATTATTACTCAAATAATCGGTGACATCCAATACACACCAATCTATTAAAGGGTTAATCTTTATCAGATTATTAATCTCATCCCATTCTATTATCCTTGTATAAATCCGTGTGACACTCTGTTGTCGCCTCAATCCAGTTATCCAAGCAGAATAATTCTTTAACGCTCTTTGAAGTGGTTCGATCTTTCTAATCTGACAACATCGATGTCGCAATTCTAATGACTGATAGAATGCATTTGGTCCAAAGTCTCCTTGAAATCTTTCAACTTCTTCAGCCCTTGGGAAGTAGATATCATATTTAATTTTGTATTTTTCTATGCTTTCTGCAAGAACATCATAAGTTTCTTGGTTAAGCCGTCCTGTATCTAAGAAAAAAACATGCAGTTTTAGAAAAGTTTTAATAGACATATGTGTTAAAACTTGATCTTCTAATCCTAAGCTACTAGCTAATACTACTTTTTCCCCAAAAGTATTGAATACCCATTTTAAAATTTCCTGGGGACTCTTACCTTCAAATTCTTGATTTATTTCATCAAGCCTTTCTTTAATATCTTCAACCTTCAAATTTTCAATGTGTAGTGCCATAATTAAAATCCTTCCTTTTCTATTTTATTTGATAAATAAAGATTAATATCTATTCATAAAAGGGATTTTCATATTCAAGTATTACTTTAGTGACTTCTGGTCTCATAACTTCTTTTGGGGGTTTTTTACCTGAACATAATAATTTTCTTATTTCTGTTCCACTAAAATTCGTGTGACACTCTGGTAAATGAGGACAAATTTTATCGCTTACAATATCTTCACAAACTCTACATAATGAAAATGATCTAAAAAAAATCGGGGCAATGCCTAAATCAGGAAAATCATCAAAAATTAAATGTGCATCATATGGATTATAGAAATTGTTTATACCTGCATGATCCCGACCTATGATTATAAAATTGCACCCGAAATTCTTTCTGGCAATTGCGTGAAAAATTGCTTCTTTTGGACCTGCGTATTTCATCTCTGTTTCAAAAGTACTTAATAAAACACGGTGTTTTGGATAATATTCTTCAATTAATGATTCATATGCTCTAATTATAACCTCATCTAAAAAATCACCCTTTTTCTTTTTGCCAATAACTGGATTAATGAAGAGACCATCTGCAAGTGTAAGTGCTGTTTTTTGTACATATTCATGCCCTTTATGAGGTGGATTTCTAGTTTGAAATGCGACAATTTTATCCCATTTTCTTTCTTTAAATATTTTTCTTGTTTCAATTGGTTTTAAGTCTAAATCAGGAAAAAGAGCAGGGAGTTCGTTAATTAAAGAAAGATCACCGCCAATTAACCAATCATTTAGATTAAATATCTTATCAACACCTGGATGACTTCGATCTAAAGTCGAATAAACCTTTTCTGCGAAATATTTTTTATCGTATTCATAAATATCATCAATTTTTAACAAAGCAATTGGATAGTCTGTATCATTAGTTAGAATAATATTATCACTTACCCTAAGCTTACTTGCTTGGGAGTGAGTAATATCTAATAC
>CAZRBD010000286.1:0-2434 GCA_964598265.1 uncultured archaeon | reverse complement strand
AGTCAGATAAGTGCTCTGTGAGATCTTGGTCATCAACTAAGGGGAATAATACATATTCGTAGTCATATAATATTTCATATTTTTGATTGATAATCTGAACATTTTTGAATTTGCTCTTTATTGATGTAATAAATTGTTGAGCATCTCTTTTTTTCAACATTAAAAATTTGATTTCAGGCTTATCATTAATTCCCATTTAACTCATTTACTTCAATAGTTATTGATAATTTTTTTCCTGGATTAGTTAATCTTTCAATTAAATCGCGTTTTATATCTACTGCTGCTTTTGTGCAATTAATTAAGATTGTTCTGTCACAGACAAATGTGCTTTTTCGAAATACCATATCCTCTTCATCTAACAACATTAAATTTTTACTTCCATAGCCCTCAAATGTATCACTTAAGTGATCTACTCGTAAAGTTATAACAAATTTACTTCCATTCTTTATTTTTTTTTTTAAATCAGGTTTAAGATCGCTGCATGCCTTTGTAGCATTAATAGCAATAATGCAATCTCCTTTAGCGGTTAAATTTGTATTTTTAGTAATTTCGATTGTTGTATTATGAATACCTAAAACATTTTCATGTCCATAAGCATAAATTTTTTCTATGATCTTCATTTTCTCTCATTCTTAAAAAATTGTAGGAGTTGGGAAATTTCTTTAAAAGCAGAAACATTCAAATAAAATTTAAACTTTAACAAATCTACTATTTTTTTTATTAGAGTGTCCATTGAAAATTCAACAATTTCATTGAATTGATTAATATAATTTACCGGTGATAAAATACCACATTTATCGTAATGTTGACCATGGATTTTGAAAAAGTTTAAAATCTTCCGTATCATAGTTTTATTAACCATATCATCAATTTCCAGAATATTGATTGATTCATATTGACCCATAGGAAACGTTTGAGTCAATTCGAGGGGAATTATTCCATAGAAAGATGAAATAAATGAGATATGAAGGAATTCCCGGGGAATAATTAAATTGTTATCTATTTCCTCAAACCACGTTTTAATACTGGGTGATTTCTCGCCTTTAATGTCTAATTCAGGTAATAATATTAAGAATTTTGCCTCCTTTGGAACTCTATAGTTATTTTTCAGTTTTAAATCATATCTGTGAAACAGAGGTCTATTAATACTTTCTGGAGATGAGTACAATCTTCCATGAGTTTTATATAATTTTTCATGAGCTTCAAAAAATGGCAAGTTTGATTTAATTAATTTAGCAGCATTTACTAAATTTGGATGATTTCTTATTCTCTGTTCAACTAATTCCCATAAATTTCCTTCTTTTATAGCTTGACGGATTGTTCTTAATTCCGAAAATGATAAGTATAAATTATGTTTTGCAATTAATTCCGTTCTTATTTCATCATCAAATTTTTTGATTTCGTTAGGAACATACTCGCAGCATATTGGACAATGACAAGGGAATTCATCTAAATCTTCTAGTTTCCTGGTTCCTGTAGATAATGTGAAATATCTGTTTTCTTTGGCAAAAAGGATATAAGCTGCTGAATCCATTAAATCACAACCGCATGCTACAGCCAGGGAGAAAAATTGCGGTAACCCCAATCCAAACATGTGGATTGGTTTATTTGAAACAATATTTTTCTTCACACATAGAAGAGCTTTAATTACTAGCTCAAATCTATAATTTAAAAATAATTTGACTAGACCTCCGATGGCATAAACTCCGAAATCTAATTTACTCATTTCTAATGTACAAGTTTTTAACAAATCAGGATATTTAACACCATGAATCGGCCCAAACCAATGAGATGATGGCCTTTTTCTGCGAGTAACATTGTCCTTTGCCCTCTGTATTGTCGTATCGATTTTGATTTTAGTTGTTTCATAATCATCATCCGGTTGAACAGGCTCATCTAAGATAACAAGAAAATCTGATCCAATATCTTCTTGAAATTCTTCAATATCCACGGCATTAATTTCTAAATGAGTCTTATTATAGAAATATTTTTGAAAGGCACCACTGTCAGTAGCAATAATGCCATCAAATTTTAAATGTTGATGAACTCCTTCTTTTAGAACTTTCTCTCTTAGATCAAGATTTTGATAAATTATGTATGCATTTGTAAAGACGCTCTGAGCACCAATATCTTTTAATTCTGATGTGGAAATAATATTTCTATACGGGTGGACTACTGGAAATAAGTTCGGAGTTATCATATGTTTATTATTTATAGTTAATTTTCCAATCCTTCCGAGTGCATCAAAATCCGATATTTCCCATTTCATAATGACCAAATAAATGTTAATTAATTTTAATCAAAAAATTCTTGTAAACGATCTTCTTGAAACAACTTCTCTAACCAATTTATTTTCCCAACATAGTAATTATCAACATCTTTTTTGTCAATTATAATATTTATAATAATTTTCGCTACAGATTCAATACTTAAT
>CAZRBD010000285.1:0-2463 GCA_964598265.1 uncultured archaeon | reverse complement strand
CCTTTACCTTAGTTCTAAAATTTCCTACTTTTTGTGCCGTTTGATAATCAATAGGAATGCTTTCTCCTTGCCAATAAGGAACTGTTATCCCTCCACCTCTAAACGGTTCTACGTTGACAGAAAATGATTTTTCATCAACGTTAAGAATTCTCCATTGTGAACCTTTGAGAACAAAAATATTTCCTGAATCGCCAAAATCTCCTACAAATCTTTGATCCAGAGAGCCAATGATTTTTTTTCCTACACTATCAAAAACCCTGAATTTGAGAATATCAGGTATTGTAGATAAATTTTCAAAATAATACTTGAAAGCACCACCCTTTCTCCTAAAACTCATTTTGATCCTGTCAAAAAATATCAGGTAATTAGAATCAAGTAAATCTAAAACACTAACTAACTCTTCTAGTTTTAAATTTCTAAAAGAATATGCTTGTGTTACTACTTCAAATGCCTTATCAACTTGAATTTCACCTAATTGCATAGCCATTCCTACTAGATGGTGAGCAAGCACATCAAGAGAACCATCATGTATTTTTTGAGGTTCGATGGAACCTTCTTTGATACGGTCAAGTATTGCGTAGGCTTCAAATTCATCATCCGAATTGTTTGTAATAATCAAACCTCTAGCTGATTGATTTCTATTGTGTCTACTTCTACCAATTCTCTGTACTAATTTTGAAACTTGTCTTGGAGAACCATAGTGAATTACCAATTCAACTGATCCAATATCTAACCCCAATTCAAGGGAGGAAGTACAAACCACAATGCCTTGTTTGCCTTCCCTTAGTGAAATCTCTGTATCTTCTCTTACTTCCCTTGATAATGAACCATGATGTAGTTCAATGTTAATAGAAGATTTTTCTTTAAGAATAGAAGCAATAAATTCTGCTTCTCCTCTGGTGTTAGTAAAAAGCAGTATGGGTGAATTTAGGTTTAAATCTAGAACATATTCTATAATTTTTCCAGCTACATCTGAAATAGTTCCATCTACATATTTTACTTCTACATCATATTTTCTAATAGTGTAATCTCTAATTATTTTACATTTTCTTTTAGTTCCAACAAGAAATTTACTAGCCTCTTCAAAATTACCCACAGTAGCAGATAATCCAATTTTAGTAAGAGGATACTTTGAATTTAGTTGGAGTCTCTCAAGGCTTATTGATAGTTGAGAACCTCTTTCACTCCCAAGCAATTCATGTACTTCATCGATGACAATCCATTCAAGATCGGATAATGCGTTTAAAATCTTAATTTGAGTGAGTAAAATGAGTAGAGTTTCTGGAGTAGTTATTAGAATATCAGGAGGATTTTCTGTAATTTTTCGTCTGTCTCGTTGAGTGGTATCACCATGTCTAATTTCTATTGAGAGATCATTGTTTTGAGCATATTTGGTAATCCTTCTAAAGACATCTCGGTTTAGGGCTCTTAATGGAGTAATGTAAAGCACTTTAATTTTCCCATGTTTTTTTGAATTTTTCACTAGAGAAAAAATTGGGATTATAGAGCACTCAGTTTTTCCAGAACCTGTAGGGGCAATAACTAAACAATCTTTTTTTTGTAATATTATTGGGGAGGCTTTTTTTTGAATTTCGGTAAGATTGGGAAATCCCAGATTATTAAATAAGGAATAAAGATTTGAGTTAGGAATTTGATTCTTCAATTGTCTTTGATCGTGATCTTTCATAAACCATTACGCCGACTAGGCCAATTACAAATAAGGTTACAGTGATTATTGGAATAGCATCAAAAATTCCTGCCATATTTTAATTAATTCAGTGATCATTAAAAATCTTCAGTATATTCAGATAATCCATAAGCATCTATGATATAAGAAAAGGCGTGATGGTTTAATAACCAATTTACTTCTCCGTGATATTTTGAAGAATTCTTAGATAGTTTAATTTTGATATGCGTGAAAAGATCTATTGCTTTTCTCATATTTTCTACCTCTTTACCATCATATTTCTAATCATATTGGTAATAACAATTGGAATTTTTTCGTTAATTGCTATTAAAGAAAGATCATGCATGTGTTTCATGAATAATGAATTTTTTTTAAACATAGACTTTTCTGTTTTGTATTCATAAGAAAACAAATCAGTAATATTATCAATTACTATAAGAGAAAATTTTACATGTTTAAGATTTTTAATTAAATTTATCTGCTCGGATGTATTTGTTACTCTAGAAACAGTAATTTTATCTAAAATATCCACCCCTAAATTTTGATATTTTTGCATCTCAAGAATTCTTTCTGGTCTAAATCCGCCTGTCGTTTCTAGATAAAGAATGGTTCCGCCATTTTTTATGACATTGATGGAAATTTGAAATAGTAATTGCGTCTTACCTGTCCCATTGGAACCATAAATATCGGTGATGAGGCTGGATGGAATTCCACCTGATAGAAATTCATTTAATTTTTGTAATTCTATGTCTGCTCTTCTTTCTTTAGTAACATCT
>CAZRBD010000284.1:0-2552 GCA_964598265.1 uncultured archaeon | reverse complement strand
AATGGATACATTTTTTATTGAAAAACATTATCGTCGAGCAGTTAGAGAATTAGAAGAAGAAGAAAAAATCTCAATGAAAAATAGAGGTGTAAGAGGTGGAATAAACGATGATACATTAATTATATTTAAAAAAAGAAGTAAAAATATATTTGATTATATTGAAAATGATTAATTTCTAATTAAAATAACTTAAATGTCAAAAAGTAATTAAAAATTCTTTTGGACGAGAATATTTTCAACTCAATCATCAAACAAGTATTAAAGTACTGAACTGTGCTATTTCCATAAGATAGAGCCGAACTTTATAGGGAAGACTTAAATCTACTTTCAGCGAAAAATTGCATCGTTACTGTAAGGCTAGGAAGAACTGAAGGATTTGACTTATTGATAGTTAATCCTAACAATAACACCTTTAAGATTTCAGTAAAAACCACCTTCTACAAGAAAAATAGTCTTATAATGTCAAAAAAGGTCGAAGAAATAAAAGATTTTGATCTGTTTTACGCATTTGTAAGATTCACTGATATAAATAAATTACCGGACTATTGGATCGTACCTTCAAAAATAGTTGCTGAAAGAGTAGCTATTTCACATCAAGTCTGGTTAGATACTCCTGGAAAAGGTGGTAGACCACATAAAGATACGCCTATGAGGCAATTTTTCTTAGTAAATCATGAGAATTATCCCCAAAATTGGGAAACAATTTTAGAACAGTATAAAAACAATGTTGATATAATTTTGACCTAAATTTGAATAAAAAATTGATATTGTCCGAGAAGAAGAGTAGAAAAGCTAGCTTCAAGTAATAGTCACATAACTCATTCAAAATATCAGAAAAATTGGGAACTCACACTTTTAAAATAAAATATAATTTTTAGTATTCTATATTAAAATTGTCAAATGATTAGCAAAAAAAGAAAATTTAACCCTAACAGGTTTAAAATAATACATGGTTAGACAGGAAGATATTTTGGATTATTTTAAAACGGAATTTGAAACGTCAATGCAAAAATTTAGCGATATGCGTGAATTGAATTATTCTTTAGATATAATTAATACTGATGGATTAGTAGATTGTAATTGGTCTCAACAAAACATTAAAATAAGATTTAAAATCATTCCCATTGATTATTATTTATCAAATCCTGCACATGTGAAAATATTTGATGATAATCCTGAAGCATACAGAAAATATTTTATTCATGTTGCCCGTCATGAGTATGGGCATTCAATTTCATGCGAGTCATTCAATAAATTACAATCCTATATTTTACCTATTGATGAATATGCCAAATGTTGGATCGATAAGCAATATTTTAAAATTCATTTAAATGAGATTTTTTTTGATTTTTATGCAAATTTTCAAGTTTATGAAAAAATTAACAAGTCAATTCCAGAAGAGCACATAAAGCTTAATTACAATTCATTCCAAACCACATTTGAGGCAGGATATTGTATTTTTGGAATGATAAAGACATGTTTATTACATTCGCAGGTTTTTTTTATTTATAACCAATGGAATAAATTGAATCCAGTTTTTATAGAATTCAAAGTTAACAATTTTTTAGATTTTTTATATATCATTAATAATTTATTCAAGAAAGTAATCTTAAAAAAAGTAGATAACGATAGTAGAGATATGGATTCAATAATTTCCGATATTACAGATTTGGCAGAAATATTAGACGATATAAATTGGAAACAAATAGTCCTGGAAAATAATTGTAATACAGGAAGTTTAGTTTCATTAGAAAACTTCAAGAAAAAGTTTTAACTTCTTGGAGCCCATTCTCCACTTTCGCTATAATTTTCTGATTTTGGATATCCAAAAGCATTCCATAAAGCATCAAAACAGAATTTTAAAATTTTAGAAGCCTTTTCATCATAATTTTCAATAATTACTTCTGGTAATAGTAGCACGTCTCTATCAATAGGATCTTTTAACATTAGGGGATCTAGTTCAATTATACGATATCCTTTATAACCAATAAATGATAAAAACAAAAAAACCGGAGGTTCGACAAAATTTGGCCCCCAACAACTTCCTAGATTTGATTTCTATTTACCGAAATTTCAAACTGCTACCCTTTTACTATACTTTCTGGTTCACGCGACTCTTCATCTTTTACAATATAAGTGGATGTCATAGTGGAACTTTTGTTGTGATCTTATTTAATATCTGAGAGTGAGCATGCTCAGTGGTATTTTTAATATTTTTAACGATTTCTTACTTCTTTGAATAATTTTTTATCCCCTGATTTAAACCTTGGAAATAATTCATGGAGTTGATAACTTTTGCACAGTATATAATTATCGGAGTAGGGGAAGTCACACCCATGTTGCACCCATAAGCAACTATATTTCCGTCAATTTTTACCTGATCCATAACATAATCTACTTCTCAATTTTACTTATGAGTTTATCTTTCTTCGAATAACATTTTTAAAATAACTTATCTTATTTATGATCGTTATTCAATATTTAAAAATTGTGTAAAACTTATTTTTCATGAATTCAAATAATAAATATAAAAAAAGTATAATATAAATATA
>CAZRBD010000283.1:0-2554 GCA_964598265.1 uncultured archaeon | reverse complement strand
AGGGCAAAAAATATTATTTTTGTGCCCAATCCTGTGTGGAAGATTTCAAACTTGAACCTGAGAAATATTTAGTCGCTGGAGCGGTAAAAGAAATGTAAAAAAAAAAAAAATAACTAATATTTTTTAAAATAACAGCTAAAATGAAATTTTGGTATTAAAACATATAAAATAAAATAGAGGAAATAAAACATGAATATGCTGAAATGTGTAGAAGCCGGATGTGACTATGAGGAAACTCTTCCGGGTCATTGCGGTAGACCAATGCATATAGAAGGTAATGCCCTCTGGTGTCATATGGGT
Organism: uncultured archaeon; assembly: GCA_964598265.1. Classification (GTDB taxonomy): domain Archaea; phylum Asgardarchaeota; class Lokiarchaeia; order Sigyniarchaeales; family SOKP01; genus Loki-b32. The sequence goes on along the minus strand of CAZRBD010000283.1, from coordinate 2,254 downwards.
CCCTCATGCAAGATGGGTAATCCCGAAAAGCCCCCTACACGAGCATTACCTGAGCACCATGGTAAACCGATGGAGATCGCGTAAATAAACTAAACATTTTTTTTTTAATTTTTGTAAAAACCAAATGAAAACCAATTAGAATTCTATCATTTTTTTAACATTACTAATTAGAAATTTAAGATTTTTTATAGATAACACAACTGGCATAGGTTTTCTACGATTACGAGCCTTTTTTATTAAACTTTTCAATGATAAGAATAACATTTAATATATATATTGAGAAATATATACTTAAGGATACTTATTTTTCAAAAAAGAAAGTGAAGAAACATGGTAGAAGATATGAAATTTAAACTCAGTGGATTGCATTGTGGAAATTGTGTTATGAAAGTTCAGTATAAGTTAAGACAAATTAACGGAGTAAATAAAGTCGCAGTTAATCTTGCCAAAGGAGAAGCGGCTGTTGAATTTGATCCTAATACAACTGGGTTTAATGCTTTTCAAGTGGCAATTCAAGAAATAGGCTATAGAGCGTCACGTTAAGGCTATAGATTCTTTATATAAATTAAAACCAATTTAAATTTTTTTTTCATTTTTTTTCTATTAGTAAATTAATTAGAATTTTATTACAATAAGGCCTGCTAAATTAAAGAATTGTAAAAAAAACTAGATATCGAGCTCTTTATAGATTTTTTTCTCAAATTCCTTTAATTTTTTTAATTTCTTATTCCATCGATAAAAATGTCTCCATTCAAAAATTAAATATAAAATTAACCCAACTTGCCAAATAATATTTAATAATCTTGTAACCATTTTTATGCTAGGGTAGAGAGGAGTAATTGAGTCAAACCTCATTAAGAAAAACCATATAAACCAGATAAAGTAATAAGCACATACTAAATTAAAACCTATAAATAATATTCTTATTATCTTCATATTTTGAATAATTTTGTAAAAAAGTATTGTCAAAGTAATTTTTTCTTCAGAAAATTCATTATTAGGCATTTCTCTTGAATTTTTGAAAATATTTTCTTGGTATTTTTCATAGCGATGTACATTTTTATTCCAGCTAACTAAAAATACGAAATTCATGAAAGTAAATACAAAAATGACTAAAGATATAAAGATCGGAGTAAAGAAATCGATCAAAAGTGGTTGTCTAAATTCAGGTCTAGGCGGGAATTTTGGCATTCTTAAACTTCGGATAAAAATAAAATTGATGATTTGAATAACGATGAAAAAGATCGGAAATAAGGCACTAAATATTAGATAATTTCTTTGGTGTTTAATATATTTTAATCCACCTTTTTCCATCTTAGTATATAGGAAATCTTCATTGTCTTCTTCTTCATAACTATTATTAGATTTATTTTCTTCGTTAACTATAGGCGTTTTAGGCATTTTTTACCATCCCTATATTATTTACTTTTCAATTTTTAAATTTAAGAGAGGTTATCCAAGCTCTGTGTTAATTTTCACGAACCATTCATACCTTTCTCTTCCTTTTTGTGTAATTTCATAAATATTAATTTTTCTTTCGCCCCAAGATTCTTCATGAGAAATAATATACCCCGCTTTTTCCATTTTAACCAAATATTTTTCGGCTGTTGATGTCTTTAAAGCGCAATATTTAATTAAATGTGATTTAATTACCCCCTTTCTTTCATGTGGTTTATTTTTATCAGTTCGGAGTATTCTTTCTAAGATAGTCTGTATAATTATATTGGTAGACCTGTACTGAGTTTTTCCTGGCATTCTACAATCTTGTTAAGTTATATGTCCATCAATTAAAGAGTTTATATCCAACTTTTCTAAATTCTTTAATTAAGATACCCTCTTAAACGTTTCTTACCTCCGATTTTCTTCTACTATTTTAAGATTAAATGAGGATTTTAAGGAATATATATTATTAGAACAATAGCATATTACATTATCACTGCTTAAAACATTTGAGAATAGATACAAAATAAAAAAAAATTAGTTATTTAAATTAATTTGAGGGATCTCCTGTTCTATTCATACCTTAGTGCTTCAACTGGTGGAAGCCTCGATGATTTATAGGCAGGATATAATCCAAATACAATGGCTACAGCCAATCCAAAAAATAGTGCTTCCACTATCATTAATGGTGTTATAACAGGTATAATTGAAGTTAAAACCGCTGCACTACTTCCCGCACCACCTCTACTAGGACCTTGGAACATAGTTAAACTTCCCATAATTGAACTTCCAAAGAGACTTGCAAATATCCATC
>CAZRBD010000282.1:1707-2646 GCA_964598265.1 uncultured archaeon | reverse complement strand
TTACACTTTGTCTCTTTTACATGTATATCATTAAATTTATGTATTATTTGTTTTACGTTCTAAAGCTCGAATGCCTCTAAAGCAAGAACATAATCTTTAACAAAAATTATTTCTGATTTCATGAAAATATGGATTTGTCTCAACATATATTTATATACCTAATTAATTTTATTGGAACTCTTTAGTTTTATGATGAAAAAAGAAATACTAATTAATAATTCTTTATGATTTACCTACTCAAATTTAGTTATCTAATCCTATTGTAGTAAAATCATAAAGAATATTAGACTTTAATGTTTATTGATTTTATAAGATAGCCACTAAATTCTGATTAAAACAATTTAATAAAATGCCTTTATCGCCTGAACATATCTTAAGATTCTTAGAGAGAGAATCAGAACCCAAGTTCAAATCTGAGCTTTTAGGTTTCCTAACTCAGAGGATAAATGAACTCTGCTTCGAAGAATGTCAGATTGATAGAATAGCGTGTACTTTACAACCAAAATGCTCGAGGAGATTCTTGCTCAAGCTTAGAATCAAAAACAATCTTACCGTTGAAAATCTACCTAAATTTTGTTATAGTGTACTAAAAGGAGTCATCCAAAGAGAATTTAGAAATAAAACGGTAGTTTACAAACCGTTTGATTCTTACTTATTCCTTGTTGATTTTTTAGATATTTTCTTCCATGGAGATTATAGAAAATTGAATAGATTTATATCATTTAATAAATGGAAAGAAACTTTTGAGATTCTAGAAGATCGAATTAATAATCGTGATGAACATTTTAATTATCTTTTAACTGGTAATTATCTTATTTTCAAATTTGGTGATCGTATTCACATTATTTATGTTAAAGAAAAATATTCTCTCTGTAATGCGAGTCGTGAATATATTCCAAATGTTGAACTTTTATCAGGCTTAATCCAACTCTATTCCAG
>CAZRBD010000282.1:0-1697 GCA_964598265.1 uncultured archaeon | reverse complement strand
GTAGTACCCTCACGATATATAGAAATTACAATTAAAATTCCTTACGAGGTTTTATTAAATTTAAAAGATGATCGTTCAGATCAAATAGATTCCAAAGCAGGTGAATATTTTTGGAATGTTTTTTGGGAAGATCTAGATTGGTTAACCCAATATTGTGAAGAAGTTCATCTACAAATAGATTCAAAACAAAATTTAAAAATAATTTTACTTTTAAGAAATCAATCTAAAAGATATTTAAGTAAAGGAAAAAGTATGTCCTTACGATTTAGGGACCTAAAATTAATAATGAATTTTATTAGACGCATATATAATGATTATTATGTAGTGTGGTTAGAATAATATAAAAATAAAAATGTTCAGTGAATAAAATGAATGCGGAAGGAACAAACTCAACAGAAATAAAAACAATAAAGGATTTTGTAAATGATGGGAGAATTGATGATGCTGTTAAAATCATTGCACTTTATCTTGCAGACTCGAAGCAAGATGACTATATTGAAAGATTGGAAAATATAATCGAGACATTACTCGCTCTTCATGGTGGGAAAACTGTTTTAAGATTCCTGATTGAAAACTTAATCATCGATATTCCTTCTTTGTTAGAAAATCTTTCAAAGAGAGATTCTCTCTTACGTTATACCTTCTTATTATTATTAAAAACTATGTGTGAAAATGAATATGATTTAATTCTCCCATATAGTGAAGATTTGTTAAAATCTGATGACCCTAATGTCCGGGAAGCAGATCTACAACTAATTATATATATGGCCGGAGGAGAAACTATAGTTGCTAATGAGTCATTAATTAAATCAATAGTATTAAAACTCTCAGATGAAAAGGATTTTGTCATTGAAAAAGCGATTCAAGCTTTAAAAAAAATAGGAGAAAAATCACCTACATCTGTAACAAAAATCTTAACTGAATATGCTATTGCTAAAGAGTTATCTGAAACTCCAGAAAATGAAGAGTTAAAAAATAAAATTGATTTGATTTTGAAATCAATTGTTACTGTAGAGAAAATTGAAGAAATTTTTGAAGCTTCCGGAGTAAAAATAGAAAAAGACTTAGAAAAGGAAGAATCGGAAATAATCGATAAAGAAATTGAATTAAAAAAGGAACAATTGGAAATTAAAAAGAAAAAGTTAGAGCTAGGGGAGAAAGCAAAAGAGTTGGAAGAAAAAGTTATCATAGAAAAAGAAAAAGTATTGAAAATGAGGGAAGAATTGCTTGAAAAGGGGATTCCCATATCTGTAGAACCTATAAATATTGACACGATTCCTAAAGAAGAATTACAAAAAAAGCTCATAAAAGAAGAGTCAAAAATTTTAGAGAAAGAAATCGAATTAAAGAAAAAAGATTTAGAAATTAAGATGAAAAAACTGGAAATAGAGGAGAAAGAAAAGGAGCTTGAAGAAAAAGAAATTATAGAAAAAGAAAGGGCATTGAAAATTAAAGAAGAATTGTTAGAAAAAGAGACAGAATTATCCCAAGTTGAATTAGAATTAAGAAAGAAGGTTATAAAGGAAAAAGAACAAAAGATCTTAGAAAAAGAAGCAGAAAGAATTAAAGAAAAACTAAAAGAAATACATAAACATGCATCAGATACGACATAATTTATGTCAAAGAAATGTTTAATATTTATTTAAGAATTGAATAGTTATTCATTGTTATGACCCTCCTCCTCCTCGAATCTAAGG
>CAZRBD010000281.1:0-2653 GCA_964598265.1 uncultured archaeon | reverse complement strand
TTTATCAATCCCAAGCTCAAGACCAAGTATATCAACAAGCAGCTGAACAAGCACAACGTGCTGCTGGAGGTATGGATGGTGGTCCTCCAGGTGGAATGGGAGGGGTTCCTCCAGGTGGAATGGGAGGTGCGCCTTCAGGAGAGACAGGAGCGGGTGGGGCGTCCTATAAGTCAGAACAGGATAAGAAGAAGGACAAAAAGAAAGTCGTTGATGTTGAATGGGACGAATCCGACGAATAAAGTATTCTCGTTAAAGAAAACTAAATTTAATGTAATCTTTATTATATCTCTTTTTTTAAAATTTAACAAATACTCCTTTTTTGTTTGTATAAAGAAAAATCGTATAATTCTCTTAATTTATATGGGTTAGGATTAAATATGGTTTTAAATCTGAATACCTAAAAGATAAATTTTATAATTAATTTTAATTACATGAATTTTAAACTTAGTTCATTATACTAAGAGACTTAAGAATTATGAGTTCTGGAAACAAAAGGGATTACTATGAAGTTCTTGGCTTGAGCAAAGATGCTAACCTTAATGATATTAAAATTGCATACAGGCGCTTAGCAAGGAAGTTGCACCCGGATTTGAATAAAACAGATCCAAAAGCAAAGGAAAAGTTTATAGAACTTCAAGAAGCTTATGAAGTTTTAAGCGATGAGCAAAAAAGACAAAACTACGATCAATTTGGATTTGGCGGAGTACACGTTAATATTAACGATATATTCAGTGGTGGCATTCCTGGAATCGATGAGTTGTTAAAAAGTATATTTGGTGGATTTGGGTCATTCGGAGGATTTGAAGATTTTGGTTTTGGTGGATTAGGAACTCGTTCAAGAAGGAGAGCAGCACCTCGTAGAGAAGTAGGACAGGATGTTGAAGATCATGTAGTGATTACTTTTGAAGAAGCAATGTTTGGTGTGAAAAAAGATGTCTCAATAGAAAGATATACTCCATGCGATGAGTGTGAGGGAAGCGGAGCAGAGGATCCTTCAAGTGTAAAAACATGTCCTGAATGTAAGGGAGCAGGACGAGTACGAAAAATGACCCAATCTGGTTTTGGAACAATAATTCGTGAAATGGGCTGTTATACTTGCGATGGCACTGGGAGAGTAATCGGAAAGAAATGTAAAGTGTGTCATGGGAGGAAAGTTGTCGCTGAAAATAAAAAAATTCATGTTCAAATTCCTCCAGGAATAAACGATGGGGTGCATTTAAAAGTTCAGGGAGGTGGACACATTCCCTCTATTAATGCTATTCCTGGAGATCTTTATTTAAGTATTCGAATCACGAACAATCAAGTTTTTATTCGTCGTGGGAATGATTTGTACACTCCAATTAACATTGACATTGTTACTGCAACAATTGGTGGTAAAATTAAAGTCCCCACATTAGATTATAAGGAAAAAGTGCTTACTGAAAAAGAGTTAATGATTCCCCCAGGCACTCAGCCTGGAACTGAATTTCGTATAAAAAATAGAGGAGTTTCATATATGCAAAGAAGAGGTAGAGGAGATCAATATATAATAGTTAATATTGAAATTCCTAAGAAAGTCTCGGATAAACAAAAAGATCTTTTACTCAAATTCAAAGAGTTAAATAAGTAGGTAATGCAATTAATAGGTCTACTTTTTCTATCAAAATAACTATGATCATTTAGCAGAATTAACATAGACTAGATGAAATTTATGAAAGGTTATATCATTAAGCCATTTGTAAAGGGATATGAAAAAAAAATATAAATTCTCTATAAGTGAGAATCTAGCCAATTGATTACATCTTTAAAAACTTCTTCCCGATTGATCTCATTAAAAATTTCATGCCGGGCATCCTCGTAAAATTTGTAAGTAACATCTTCAATACCGTATTTTATGAAACGGTTTATCATGGCTTTAACCCATTTAGTTTTATTTCCAATTGGACATAGTGATCCACTTATGAAATAAATAGGGAGATCCTTTGGTACTCTTTGCTCATTCTTTGAATCATAGAGTTTTTCCATCCCATATATAAATTCTAACCATAAATTGGCGGGACTTACAAATCCACACCATGGATCATCAATATATTTCTGAACCTCTTCTTTATCTCTACTGAGCCATTCAAATCCAGTTGCACCCTCGTCTTTTTTCCAATCATGATTGTTTGATTTAAAATTCATATCATCCATTTTTTGACTTGGTTCGGTAAGGCCTCGTTTCTTCATTTCTCCTTTAATGATAACCTTTCCAGCTTTTATTACTAATGCCCGTATTTTACCATTTGTGCCACTTAAAATACATCCATTGATTTCACTCCCCCATTCCTGAATATAATCTTGGGATAGCATAGCTCCCCAGGAATGCCCAATCAAGAAAAGTGGAAGATTTGATTGTTCCTTCTTTATAATCATTGATAATTCATGAATATCGTTAACTACTCCTTTCCATCCATTAGGTCCCAAAACTCCTGCGTTACCCGCTAGTGTAGCTTCTGTTAAATCCCCGGCTGTTCTTCCATGACCTCTCGCATCGTTAGCATAACAGACATATCCTTCCTTACATAAATATTCGGCGACTCGTGTATAACGTTTCGCATGTTCTGCTAAACCGTGAGTGATTTGTACAACCGCTTTAGGTTCGATGTCTGGCTCAAATTTATATACAAAAATC
>CAZRBD010000280.1:0-2780 GCA_964598265.1 uncultured archaeon | reverse complement strand
ACTCCCACTATCGGCTCGAACAGTTGTGGTATTTCCGACGTGATAAGACATGGGCTCACAGGATATCTTGCTAATGATTTTAATGACTTTAAAGATAAAGTTGTGAAATTATTAAAAGATGATGATCTTAGAAAGCAAATGGGTAAGAACGCAAAAGAAATTGCTCAGCAATATAAAATAAGTAATGTTGCTAAGACCTGGGTAAAACTTTACACTTTTATAATTAATGAACTTTACCCTCTCAGGTATTATAAGAAGGAAAGGAAGCAAAGAGTAGAATTAGTAAAGGAATTCCTTCACGAATTACCAATCGCTTCTTTCTAATTTAAATATATTCTTAGAAATTATATCTATCTTGAATTCTTAATAATTTATTATTACATAAATCACATAAACTAATCGATTTATCATCAACTTCCTTTATATTATTTGAAAATCGCATAACACATATTTCGTTAGGACAATGATCTGAGCCTAAGATCAAGTGACCTACCTCATGAAGAATTTCTTTAATAACTCTAATTTCAAACAGTTCAATGTTTTTTTTATCATATTCTCTTAATTTTAATGAAGAAACCACACAACAGCGATGTTTTAGATGAGCTTCTCCAAATAAAAATAATATATTATCGTCATTACTCGAGTAAATAGGAAGATCTGTAAGAGCAATAATCATTCCAAGAGATTCTTCATTTCTTTTGTTGATTAAGATCTGATAAAACTTGTTTGTAGGATGAAGTTTTATCAAACCTGAAGATTTTTTCATTTCCTTAAATTCTCTTTTTACACCCTTGGAAAATAGCTCAGCTGTAAAATTATACTTCCCTAAATTTCTAATATCGAAGAAAAAAGAAGCATAAACACTATTCAAATAGAATTTTATTTTGGTGAATAGATTATTGATTTCAAAATCACCACAAAAAAGGATTCCCAAATAACAAGGCAATAAAAGCTTTTCTGGTATCTCATCAATTAATTCAAATTCTTCAGAGTAAGAAATTCCTATTCGATTTATTATTTTTTTTAATTTTCCTTTATATTTACGGATTTTGTGTATGTATTTTTGAAGTTTTGGCATTTTCAGAATATAAAAGGTTACTTAAAATAATAATTTTCATTCTAATAATATAAATTTGATTAATCTGGTTTATTTTTTAATAATTAGTATTAATGTCATTATTAATATTATAAATTAAAGTTAAATATTATATTAGAAATCATCACTCATTAAGATGAAAGATCTCTCACAAAATTCAAAGGAAATAGAACTATCTGAAGAAAAAACAGAATATTCCTCTATAATATCAGAAGAAGGTAAAGAAGTTGTTAAAAAAGACTTTATCCCTCACTTCTTTCCAACATATACAACGAAAAGAAAACTGTATCCTATTCCTATAATTATCGTAGTTACCATTGCGGGAATTTTAGCTTATTTAACTCATTTTGAAGCTGGAATTCAAACTGAGGGACTTTATTTTTCGGAAAGTGAATTGGGTATTCTGGGAGGCGTGTTGAATGGTTTAATATATACCCTCATAGCAGTAGTATCTGCTTTTATTATCATCTTTATAATTAAGAAAAAGGGTATCGGAGTCTTAATGTACATATTTGGATTCAGTTTTGGTTTGGTGGCTTTCTTCCAAACATGGTTTTTTGGAGAAGTCATAATATATTTATTATTTTCTACAATGCCTAATTTATTTTGGGCGTTTGAATTCGAATTGATATTTTTTACATTTATTTTAACAATTTTTATGATTTATAGGTATTTTACCTCGAAATCTATTAAAACAAAGAATTTTATCGTATTATATATAGGTCTCTTGATTGGTGCATCGATGGGAGTTTTAATGGAACTCTGGACTACTTTAGCTATTTTAATCGGAATTTCCTGTTGGGATATTTTCGCTGTATTATATAAACACGGTCCAATTAAACAATTAATAGATATTGCTTCAAAACCTGAGGAAGATGATGCTGTATCTTATGAAGTTTTAAAAGAAAAGATAAAAAGTGGAGAATACAAGTATGATACCTCGAAATTAGAGATTGGAATAGGCGATTTAGCTTTCTATAGTATGCTTACTTCTAGCGCGCTTGTTCAAACAGGTAATATAATTGTAATGATACTCACCTCAATAGCTATAATTCTTGGAACAGGAATTACAATCTCGGCATTGAAACGTAATAAAATTCTACCGGGATTACCTATATCTATCTTCCTAGGCATTGGTACAATGATGCTTTCATGGTTCCTCTTCATTTTCGTATTTGTCTAGTTTAATTTTATTTATAAAATTGTTAAATTGGACGAAAAATTATGGACGAATCTAAAAAAGTAATTACCGTAGCTGTTATTGGAGTTGGCACTATGGGGGCAGAAATTGCCCAAGTCGCATTGATGGGGGGCTTTAAGCCGGTGATTATAAATGATTTGAATACTGAGATTCTTAAAAAAGTTGCAAATAAAATCGAAGATGGTCTCAAAAGACTCGAAGGGAAAGGTAAATTAAAAGCCGGATATACAACTAAAAATCTCATGGAAAATCTGGTGAAAGAAGTAGATTTAAAAAAAACTGTTTCTCACGCTGATTTTATTATTGAAGCAGTTCCTGAGATTATGAAACTTAAACAAGATCTCTTTAAAAAATTAGGAAAATACGCCCCTAAACATGCAATTTTAGCAACTAATACCTCAACAATGAGCATTAGTGAGATTGCTTCATCTTCTGGAAGACCAGATAAAGTTATTGGATGTCATTTCTTTACTCCTATTATAG
>CAZRBD010000279.1:0-2874 GCA_964598265.1 uncultured archaeon | reverse complement strand
GTTCACCGATAGCATCCAAATCATAAATACCGCAATTAGCTCCTAATGCCCACACGTTCTCATATTCTAAAACACCAACAGGATCCTTTCCACCTGGCTTGGTCCAGACTTCTGAACATTGAATAACACAACCAGGACTACAGAAATGAGGTCGTTTACCCCCACGTTTCTTTATTTCTTCTGCTTTTGCTTCACCTGATATCTTTTCTGCATTATCATCCTGACCACTGGAAAAATTCCTCTGAGGCAAACCTCCTGCTTCATTTATGAGATTTACCAAAACACTTGTACCGTAGGAATTAAGAGCCCCTCCTGGCTTGGTTACATCGTGCTCATTGAGAGCTTTCAAAAGTTTTGCTGTACCTTTTTTGAAGTTCTCTTCATCTTTTATTTCTACTCCTGTACCTCCTGTTTCGTCAACAACTATGAATTTTAATCCTTTAGAAGCCATTACAGCACCAAGTCCGCCTCTTCCAGCATACCTACTTGGTAATCCCTCAGGGTCGTTAAAACAAATCCCTGACATAGCTCCAAGTAATTCTGCTCCAATTCCAACGCCACAAATACCCATTTTATCTCCAAATTCCTTAAAGAGATCTTTATATACGCCGTATAATCCTTTTCCGCTCCATTTATTTGCATCCATAAATTCTGCTCCGTCTTTTGTTACTTTCAAGAGATAATAATCATCTCCTTCATGCTTACCTTCTACTATTATTGCTCCAATTTGCATTCTTCCAAGCATCTGCGCAAAATTTGATCCTGCGTTCGCTTCTTTAATTCCCCCGGTTAAAGGCGATTTTCCACCAACAGAAATTCTTCCAGAAGTTGGTGCCGAAGTTCCTGTTACTATTCCAGGTGCAAATACTAACTTATTATGGATTCCTAACGCATCACAAGTCGGTGGTACTTCATTAGAAACTATCACAGAAGTCATTCCTCGCCCGCCTAAAGCTGCATAATCTGCTGGCAAGTCTTCAAAGCTAGCCTTAAGATCTGTCATATCTACTCTTAAAATTTTCTTACTCATGATTTTCACATCTAATATTGTAATTCAAATATTGTTTGTTAATTATATAAAATTTACGATATGTACCATTAGTTATATCGATAAAAGAATTCTTTTCAAAACTCTTTATAGAGGAGAATAAAATTAATTGGACAGGCCCGAGGGGATTTGTTCACTATGAAGAGATTTCATCTATATTGAATTTTCCCCTAGTAAGCTCGATTTAATTTTTTTTTTTCCAATTGTATAATTGACTAAAAAGACAATAGAAAAAAAACAATAAATTAAATGTTAAATAAAATAAGTTATGTCAATATCTGTTAAATTGTATGGGGATTTAAGAGAAAAATTACCCCATAAAAAGTATTGTGTTGGAATCCCAAACACTCTAAAAATCGAAACTGATAAGGTAAAAACTGTATTAGATATTCTTAAAGAATTAGATATTGATGATGATGAAATAAGTCATATTTTTGTTAACGGGATATATAGTGGCACAGGAAAACTCGTCAAGGAGGGGGATCGTGTAGGTGTATTCCCAAAAAGAATGGGATTAATGTTTAAGGAGATTACTCAAGTAAAATCAATTTATATAAAAATAGTGCTTCATGATGGATTAAGGAAACTCGGTCCTACTGAGGCAGTAATAGATTTACCAGAGGGTAGCACTATTAAATCAATATTAAATAAATATAGAATTTCTCAACTAATTGATAGATTAGAAATTATAGTAAATGGTAGGCCAATCCATAATAGAAACTATGTAATAAAAGATGGGGATAATATAGCAATTTTTCCCTTGTAGTGGGGGATTTAATCAACCCACAATATTGAAATATATTACTATAATGATTTATCAGATGGGTTTTACAAAAATCTCTTAGATATGGTTCATCATGTTTATGATGAATTTCGTAATAGTCACCTTGGACGCCCTTGGCATGAACCCATACTTAAAAGAATTATGGCTAACCTCCCTAATGCTTTGGCTTCTGAAATTCCTGTTTGGAAAAAGCTAATTGATGTTGAATATTATGTTGGGCATATAGATCTGAATTTAATTGCTAATGATACTTTCTTTATTGCTGATCTAAAGGTTGATGGAACCGATATTATCAAAAGTTTAGGTCAAATAATGTCGTATGGTATAAATCAAAAACGACTTATTTTCAATAAAATTTCTGATTCTAATGCTATTAATTTTAAATGTATTGCTTTTACTAAAGAAGAACTTTGGGTATTTGATCCAGAATCTTTAAAGCTTGATATAATTAAGTTTATTAAATATGCTAATATTGTTAGAACGAGAAATTTAAAAAGTTTACCTTTTTCAAAAGGGCTTAAACGAACAGATCTTTTAGAAGATATCGAGAAAGTTGTGGGTTTCCTTCAAAGATTTATTAATGAAGAGGAAAACAATGATTTAGATGATGATAATTTATAAATTATAAACCCCGTTTCTACATATTATTTTTGAATTGTTAATACAAGTGTAAGGTTTTATAACATCTTAGAAAAACTTTTTTGATCCCCAGAATTAAGATATATTAAAAGAAAAAATTAGATTATGCCTGATTATATCGTCATTAAGGGCGCTAGACAGAATAACTTAAAGAATATTGATGTGAAAATTCCACGCAATAAGCTTGTAGTTGTAACTGGTATCAGCGGGAGTGGAAAAAGTTCCTTAGTTCTTAACACTCTCTACGCAGAAGGGCAAAGAAGATTTTTAGAATCATTATCTAGTTATGCTAGACAATTCTTAGGTGAGATGGATAAACCTGATGTTGATTCAATTGAAGGATTGTCTCCTGCAATAGCAATTGAACAAAAATCACTATCCAAGAATCCTAGGAGTACTGTAG
>CAZRBD010000278.1:0-2899 GCA_964598265.1 uncultured archaeon | reverse complement strand
CAGGAGCCAATATTTTTTTTTGCTTCTACTCTTCAAAAACGCAGACTACAGAGCGAAAGCCGAGTTTTTATAAAGTTTTATTTTCCACCTTTAAATTTGATTAATTCTTGTCTAATACTATAGAAGTAGTTAACGTATATAAAAGTTTTAGGGTTAGGGAGATATATTTTTTTCCTTTATAAACTATTCATTTTATAAATTTAGACATATATGAATACGAATTATTTGAAAGGAAATTTATACTTGTCTAATCCAAGTTCTTTTCCCATGATTATTATATCCTCTTGCAAACTTTTATTGAGAGGGATCCCTGTTTTCTCTCTTTTAAGCTCGACAATATATTCTTTTTCTCCTGCAGTGTAAATTCGTTCCATGCCAGGAATCTTTCTTGAGCCCCTAAGATCTCTCATTATATTACCGGCTGTTTTTTTAAACGAACTTACACCAACAAAACTTTCAATATTAAGAGCTAAGAAAAAATGGCCCACTTTCAATCGCTTTTGATCGTTTTCAACTATTCCTATGGTATCTCTTAAATAGATGCCCTCCTGTAAAGCAGCTGAAAGGAGTTCTACCACCGTTGCATAGCCATATCCTTTATAACCAGCGGTATCTTCTCCTCTTCCACCTAATGGTAATAAAGATGCCTTTTTTTCTTGCATTTCTTCTAAAACCTTATTGGGATCTGTTAAAATTTCACCCTTATCATCAATAACAGTATTCTTTGGAAGAGGTTTGTTTATTCGAGCACTAACCTCAACTTTCCCCCGCTGAATTATTGATGTCGCACAATCTAAAAGGAAGGGAAACTCTTCATCAGTCGGAGCGCCAAAAGTTAACGGATTTGTTCCCAACATTGGTTCACTTCCAAAAGTTGGAGGTATTGAAGGTCTAGCATTGGTGACTGCTATTCCAAACATACCCTCTTTTATAGCCATTAATGAATAATATCCAGCAATTCCAAAGTGAGTTGAATTTCTCACAGCTACCGCACCTAACCCATATTTTTTTGCTTTTTCTATTGCCATTTTCATAGATTTGTAGGCAATAACATGACCCATACCGCAGTTCCCATCTAGAAGTGCTGTTGTGGGGCCATCTTTTATAATATCTATTTTAGTCTTTACTTCATAAATTCCTTCCTTTATTCTGTCATAATACATCTTACATCTCTGAATTCCGTGTGAATCAATCCCACGTAAATCTGATGTAATGAGTACATCAGCTATTATCTCAGCATCTTCTTTAGGAACACCGAGCTCAATGAAGACATCCCGCATAAAATTCTCGAGAATCTTGGCATCAACATATACTTTATCTTTTGACATTTTAAAAAACTCCAATTTAATTTTTTAAATTCCAATACATCTTAGTTATACATTCTAAAATACAATTATTATTGTATGATGAATAACGGTGTTTGTAACATTCCATATAATAATATGTTCCACATATTATTTGCGTATTTATAGTTTAATTAACTCTAAGAATTGTGATATAATTGAATTTTTTATATAATCTTTTAATTACACTTTATATAGTCTCATGAAGAAAAAAGAAAAATTAAAATGTCCTTTATGTAATGTTAAATTCATTCCTAGGACATTTTATCCTGAAGAAGCAATCTTTTCAGTATCAGATGGAAAAAAACTGTCAGGATTTAATGGTTATATTAGTTCGAGGGGAGTTAAACCTACTGAAGTAATATTAGGTTCTTGGATTACGTACTGTCCGAGTTGCAACTATGTTATGAAATTCGTAAAAGAGATCGTTAAGAAAGAAAAAATCCAATCTCAAACTGTGATCTCTAGAGATATTAAAGAAAAATACAACAGCTATTATTTTGGTTTCCCATTTGAGGATTATTCACAATATATAACAGAAGTTGCAGAAAAAATAAAAAACAATATTGAGAAGTCTCTTAAGAAACTAGATCTTACTGTGTGGGAAAGTATGTATGAAATTGATGATACTTTTAAATTACTAGTAAGATTTTATGCAAATCTGGAGAATTATTGTGATTCACAGCTTTCACCTCCAAATGGAAAAGATTTACCTACGAAAATAAAACTCTTAAACTTATCACCAAATTTAGAATTTACTCTTTTAGAATTAAACGAGGTCAGAATTCAAACAATTCATAGTGCTTATGAATTATCTGATAATGATAAGGATAGGATTAATGAAGTAGTGATAAATTTCACTTTGAATTTAATCAAAAAGCATATAAAACCATTAATTGAAGAGAAGAAATTAAAAACTAATTATATGTATGCAGATTTACGGGATCTTTATTCTGAAATCAAAGTTTTCATCAGTGGTTATCTTACTAAGATTTTTATCAATGGGAAATCTAACCATAATCAAATTCGGACATTTCTAGAAACGTTAACGGTGAATTAGTTATTTGGTACAAATCAATGATATAACTTTTATTTCATTTTCTAATTTTGATTTTTTTATGATATCTCCATACTATGAGCTTTTTTGAGTTCCTTTTACTTTTTCTTTATTTATGATTTTAAACGACCTAAAAACTAAAATAGAAGGGAGTTTTTTTAAGGAAATAGTTATTGAAGATGATGATGATGATAATATTGTTTATGTATTTCCAGATACTAAGGAATTTCTCTCTATAATCAGGAGAAATACTATTAAAAAGAGGTTAATGTCAGAATAAACTCTTAGCTTTATTACCTTTCAAATTGTAAGATATAATAATCCTCAATATTTAGATTCTTACGGAGCATAAAGATTTACTCGTCCAAGAAAAAGATGGGCATTTAGTTGTGTGGGATTATAAACCTCCTTGGGATAGTACTAAATGGTCCCCTGAGTTAGATGCTCCCATTGGGAGTAGTTTTATTCAATATTTGCCTCAAGTTGCTTCATATGCATT
>CAZRBD010000277.1:0-2937 GCA_964598265.1 uncultured archaeon | reverse complement strand
ACTATTGTCTGCCCTTGGTTAATTAGGTTAGTAAAATGATTTGTTATGGAGTGATGTGGGACGCCAGCTAAGGGATATGTATCATTACCGATCTTTCTTTTTGTTAAAGTTATCCCGATTAATTTTGAAATTCTTTCAGCATCATCATAAAAAAACTCAAAAAAATCCCCCATCCGATAAGCCAACAAATGTTCTGGATATTTTTGCTTAACGGACCACCAGTGTTTCATCATAGGGGTTAATTTTTTAGGATCAATATCATCTAGAGCCATAAAATATTCAACTAAATCTATAGAAAATTCTACTTTAATTATTTAATTTTTGCTTAAAATAAATTCTAATTATTAGGATCTTAATATCTACTTTTTAATTTAAATAAAAAGAGGTTTCGCAATTATTTGAGTTATCTAATAAAGGACAAGATTGAGTAATACTCAAATTGTTAGCAAATAAATTTTATATTACATAAGTAGGATTTATTCTTCTTCTATTCCATTTTTTTCCTTTTGATATCTTTCTAGCATCTTTCTAGCATTTCATCTCTAAACTTTTTCGGTCTCCTTGTTTTAAAAATGTAATAGGATAATAGATACATTTGCAAGCACAACAGCTGTTACTATCAAACAAAAATCGAAAATTTACTTTAGATGTTTCTCTAACCAGATATACATATCTTGAAAGACTTGAGCCCTTCCTTTTTCATTCCATAATTCATGTAAAAACCCTTCATATTCTTTATATTTTTTATCTTTACTTTTCACTCGCCCAAAAAATTCTTTTGTCTTTTGTCTATCGACAATTTTATCGTTACCAGCTTGCATAATTAGAATTGGGCATGTTAAATTTGTTGCATTATCCATTGCCCATTTTGAAAATTTATCAATTTCACTCAATGATTTTGCTGAGATAACATTAATTCTATTGTTATCTGAAATATGTTTTCTTAAGATCTTTAAATCACTTGTTAATTGATTTTGATCTATAATATTATTTAAAATCTTAGTTGGCGCCAATTTTGAAATCGTTTTTGATACTGTTTTTATAACTTTTTTACCAATTGATAATTTCTTAAACATTCCTAACAGTGGAGAAGAAATTAGAACCCCTGATATCGCAGGATGATTAATAGCAAAGATAATACTTACCAGACCGCCAAAAGAATGTCCCATTAGAAAGATTTTTTTCTGATCTACTTCCTTAAGAATGAAATCCTTAAAAAGGACAATATCTTTTTGAATGTGATCCATACTATCAATATGACCTGGTAATTCCCCTGCGTTTCTCCAATGCCCTCTTAAATCAAATGAGTACATTGCATAATCATGTTCTACAAAATAAATGGCAGGAATTTCCATTCTATCTGAATGAGTACCCCACCCATGAATTCCGATAACAATAGCTTTAAATCTACCAGAATCTGGTGTCCATTTTTGGTAAAATAGCTTTCTTGTTTCTCTCCCTTCATAATATCCTTGAAAATTTTTCAATTTATTTTCACCTTCTCTAAATGATACAGAATAATAGGATCAATTACTATTTATATTAAACTTGTCTTTTATTATGTTTATGTTTGGTGATAAGATGCTTTGTTTATAACCTATATCATAACAATTATTAAAAAAATTTTATATTGTTTAGGAAACTTCTTATAAAATAGTATTTGTTTATTTCCTTATATTTATTACAATAGGGCTAAAATATGAAAGAATCAGAAAATGTAGAGATAATTATACATGGAAGAGGGGGAATGGGAGTAGTTACATGTGCAGAAATTATAGCTGAAGCAGCATATTTAAGTGGTAATTTTAAAGATGTACATGCCTATCCCTCATTTGGGGCAGAAAGGAGAGGAGCCCCAGTTCAGGCGTATACAAAATTATCTCGAGAAGAAACAATTTGGGATAGAGCGCAAATTGAATTTCCTAATATACTTATTGTATTTGATGAATCGGTTTTAAATCACGAAATTTCAATGTCACTAAAAAGGGGTGGGATCTTCATTATTAATTCAGATAAAGAACCTGATTTCTTCACTAATAATTATAATCTCAAAGAAGACGTTAAAGTAGTGGTTGCTGATATTAGTAGGTTATCTATAGAGAAAAATTTAACAATTGATGGAAATCCAGTAATCAATACTCCTATTTTAGGTTTACTTTCAAAAGCATTACCTGAACTTGATCTAGTAAATTTGAAAAGTGTTGTTCTTAAACGCATGGGTGATAAACTAGGTAAATTAAATTATGAATTGATTGAACAAGGGTATAGGTTAGCTAAAATATTATAAATTCTATAAATTAAAATAAGTTTAGGTAATTGGTAATTTTACTATAAATGAACTCCCCTTATTTCTTCCCTCTGATTCAGCCCTAATATTACCATTGTGTAAATTTATAATTTCTTTTGAAATAAATAATCCAAGTCCCGAACCTTGAATATTTATATATTCTAAGCCTTCCCCATATCTCTCAATTTTACCAAATCTAGTAAAGATGATTTCCATTTCATCGTTAGTTAGTCCTACACCTGAATCCGCTACAGTTATAATTACATAACTATCTTTTTTTTTAACCGTGATTTTAATTCTTCCATTCGGAGGTGTATTCTTTATTGCATTAGATAATAAATTAAAAAAGACTTCTTTTATTCTAACACTATCAATATTTAAAATAATAGGATCTGGAAGATTCAAATTGAGTGTCAGTTTTCGACGTTCTATTAAGTGCTTCATTTCTTTTGTAGATTCTGAAATTAATTTACATAAATCATTTGGCTGTTTTTTTAATTCAAATTTATCATAATCTATTCGAGAGATATCAATAAGACTATTAACTAATTTTGTTAATCTTTTTCCTCCTTTTTCAATTAGAGATGTTAACTCTAGGGCTTCTTCATCTAAATCTTTACCATATACTGTTATAAGAAGTTCTGTTCCTC
>CAZRBD010000276.1:0-2986 GCA_964598265.1 uncultured archaeon | reverse complement strand
TAGGAGCCAATCCCATACCAATGCAAGGTCCACAAGCATTTTCTAAGATGCGTGCCCCAGCTTTTACTAAGTAGCTCATTTCACCAGATTCAACTAAATGCTCAACAACTTGCCTTGAACCCGGAGATATTGTCAAAACAGTATGTAAATTTACAGTCTTCCCCTTTATCATATTTGCGGCAATCTTAAGGTCTCTCAGAGATGAGTTCGTACAACTCCCAATACACACTTGATCTACATTCAATCCTTCTAATTCTTTAACAGTTTTAACATTACCTGGACTATGAGGTTCAGCGATAAGAGGTTCTAATTCACTTAGATTAATTTCGATAATTTCATCATAGACGGCATCAGCATCGGGTTTTAGAGAGATCCATTGATTCCCTCGTTCTTGAGCTTCTAAAAATGCTCTCGTGATCTCATCAGAAGGAAAAATTGATGTCGTAGCCCCTGTTTCTGTTCCCATATTTGTTATTGTGCCCCTTTCCGGAACACTAAGAGTTTTAATTCCGGGTCCAGTGTATTCTAAAACTTTATTAACTGCTCCTTTTACTCCAACTCTTCGTAGAACTTCCAGGATCACATCTTTAGCAGATACAAAATCAGATAGGGTTCCGGTAAGATGGATTTTTACGATTTTTGGCATTTTTAATCGGAAAGATTCTCCAGCCATTGCAGCTGCTATATCTAAACCTCCCGCTCCAATAGCAATCATTCCAACCCCCCCTCCTGTAGGAGTGTGGCTATCACTACCTAACAATGTTTTACCAGGTCTAGCAAATCGTTCAAGATGTAATTGGTGACAAATTCCATTCCCAGGACGTGAAAAATATAATCCAAATTTAGCTGCAATGCTCTGTAGGTATCTGTGATCATCTGGATTTTTAAAATCCGTCTGAAGTGTATTATGATCAACATAACTTACAGAAAGCTCGGTTTGAACTCTTTCGATACCAATTGCTTCAAATTGTAAATAAGCCATAGTACCTGTAGCATCTTGAGTTAGTGTCTGATCGATTTTTATTGCGATATCTGAGCCTCTTTCTAAGTTTCCCGCTGTGAAATGATTTTCTATAATCTTTTCAGTTAAAGTTTTTCCCATTATTTTCATCCAATTCTAATTTTTTGTTTAGTATTTTAATAAGAGGTGTTAATTATTTTAAGAAAAGAATCGATCTAAATTAAAGTTAGGATGACTTTTTTTTTCAAGTTAGGGCGAGAGAAATAAAATAAAAGATAAAAAAAATTTAAAGGAATTAATTATTATAGATTCTTTCGTTTTCTTTTCAGGATACCACTAAGAATAGATATTATTGATCCTGTGATAGCAATAAGAAGTATGAGACTAGTTGAAATAAAATCTATACCAATTGTGGGAGGGGGTGAAACCGGAATTTCCTTAAAGATATGTACTTGTTTAGAGACCAAATTTCCTAATGAATCGTTGGCATAAAATCTGATAAGAACTCCCCCTTCTGGTAAACTATCCCATAGGGACTGTGATATTGAACCATTTGTAATAAAAAGAAAATTTGTAAGACCACCATCAACAGAATACCACATAAATTCTTAGTTAGATTCAACTACTTCAACTGTAAAGTTCGGTGCTACTGCCCCAAATATCGTATCTTCTAATGGAGATATAATCGTAATTATAGGAGCAACACTTTTAATTACAGAGACATTGTTAGAACCAAGATGTCCGAAAGTATCGTTAGCGTAGAATACAATATAGATCATATTCATTTCCGTTATATTATCCCAGATTGTTTCCCATAAAGTTTGGTCAAATGTATCGTTTGTTGTAAAAAGCACATTATTTACACCAACGTCAAGAGTATACCACATATCCTCTAAGTAAACATCAGTAACCTCAACAATAAAGCTAGGAGCTGTTCTACCAACTAAGTCATTATCTGAAGGAGATATAACATTGATTGATGGTAAATCAAGATCCCAGATTGGTAGATAATCAATCCCTCCATTAAAACTATGGTTAGTGTCTCCTATTCCATTATGATCTGCATCTACCCCTGTATAATTATCCCAATAATTTCCTATGTATGTATTATTCCAATAATTTGTTGATGTCGCATCAATCGCATGAATCACATTTCCAGTAAAAAAATTCCAATAGACTAAATTATAATCACTGTCCCCACCTCCTACAGCTGCGAAAATTCCTATCTTGTTATTTGTATCTATAGAATTTTCAAAAATAATATTATAATCAGACACGTATAAATTGATTCCATTATCATTATTTTGGATTTTATTTCCAAATATTAGATTATCATTGCTATTAGAAACATCGATGCCATGTTGAGTGTTAGAAATTATTTCGTTTTCCAAGATTGTGTTATTATGACCAAAAATCATTCGTAGTCCATTATCAAAATTGTTATTTAATTTATTTTCTTTAATAGTATTATTCTCACTATTCTCAACGAAAATTCCATCGTCATTATTAAGAGCTATATTTTCATAAATTTCGTTGTATTTACTATTACTTATTTGTATCCCGTTTAAATTACTATACATTGAGTTATTATGTACAAGGGTATTATTTGAATAGAGTAAAGAGATACCATTTGATGTGTTATTTATCCTATTTTTAATTATATCAATATTTCTGCTATATTCTAATAAAATTCCTTCTTGAGGATGATCATATATGGTATTATTTACTATTTGTACACCTTGAGTGAGATTTAAATGAATTCCTTTACTTAGATTATAAATTGTATTATTTATTATCTGACCTTTACTAGTATTACTCAAAAATATCCCTGTCATGTCAACGCCATTACTTTTTGAAGTATCGAAGGTGATATTACAATTTCTTATAGTAAAATAAGAAGAATTTGAGTTTATGATACGAATGCCATCTGTAAGTCTAAATATTTTTAATGTGTGGCCTTCAATTATATAAGGATCTAATATTGTTCCTGAACCAGAGCTCCAAGGTTGAGTTTTTGCCCAAGCC
>CAZRBD010000275.1:0-3072 GCA_964598265.1 uncultured archaeon | reverse complement strand
TCCCAACTGTTTACTCAACATTTTCATCATTTGATCGATGCTAATACCCATTTTTTAGACCACTCTTCTTTTCTTATTTAATTTAAAGTGTAAAACTGGTTAAATATTAAATTTATTAGAAAAATTCAGCATAGTTAATAAATTATTGAAATAATTCTCTATTCAAATTGTAAATCAATTCTAAAATTTTTACAACTCCAAGCTCTATACGTTAAGATACGAAATTAAAAAAAAAAAAAATTACTTAACAATAAAGGCTTAATTAATCGGATTTTTTTAATTCTTATCATATTAATTAAGGTGAGATATTTTATTAAAGAAAAAAATGAAAATGTTAAAACGTTGAAGTTTAATCGGAAAGAAGTTATCCGGCTTTCAGAACCGAGAATATATCCACAAAAAGAATCTGAATGGGATGATCAATCTCGAAAGTTGATAGAAGGATTTAAAAAAATTAGTAAAGGACCAGTTTCAAATATAATGGCTACATTAGCTAATTATTCAAAGTTGTATAATAGATGGAGGGTTTTTGGGAATCACGTTTTATATAAATCATCTCTTCCTGCTCGAGATCGAGAGATTCTCATTCTCCGGATTGGATGGCATTGCTATGCAGAATATGAATGGGGTCAGCATGTGATTATAGGAAAGCGATGTGGTATAAGTGAAGAAGAAATAAAACAAATAATTGAAGGTCCGGATGCTCAAGGTTGGGACTCATTTGACGCGACATTACTTCGTGCAGTAGATGAATTATATATACATTCTTTCATTAGTGATTCTACATGGCAAAAACTTTCTGAAAAATATAACACACACCAACTGATCGATCTTGTCTTTACTGTTGGGCAATATAACTTAGTCTCAATGGTTCTTAATACGTTAGGAGTTCAACTAGAAGAAGGCATAGATGGATTTCCAAAGTAACAAATAATATTTTTCTATAAAAGAAAGTATAAAAAAAATTAAAAAGATTGTTTATTTTAAGTTTCGAGCAAATGTTTGGGCATCCTTCATCGCTGCTTGAATATCTCGGGGCTTATTGCAATCTCCAATAAGCTTGATTTCAGGTGCAGCTCCTTCAAACTTGTTCTTTAAAACCTTTCCACTAGCAATTCGAGGACCACAGTAAACTAGGCTGTTTGCCTCAATAAATTGTTCATTTTCATCTTTGTCAAGAAACTTAACTCCCTCATCAGTTACATCTAAGAGTTTTGCTTTAATATAAATAGGAATTTTCTTATCTCTCATGTATCGAAGTATCCAGAAACGTCGTCCAGCAGCTCCTGCGATTATTTGCCCAACAGTCGCCTCTGATCCAACCAGTGCCTTGATATTATATCCCTCCTCGGAAAGTGATACAACGGATTCCAATCCTCCTCTCCAGTAAGCGTTTAATCCCCAAACTACAATATCTTTCCCCATAGACTTGCTCTTTAAAATTGATTCATCTTGGGTTAAAACATTTGGTTTTCCTTTCAAGTTCACTGGGAGTGTTGCTTCTGAGCCTGCGGCGAGAATTAATATATCGGGATTTAAAGACTGGACTTCCTTCTTTGTTAAATCTCTATTTAGGTGAATTAAGATATTTAATTTCTTTAATTGGTCGCTTAAATAAGTAACTATTTGCAAAAATCGCTCCTTCCCAAATTCTTTGGCAAGAAGAGAAACTAAACCTCCGACTTGCCCAGATCTCTCATAAATCTCTACTTCATGACCTCTTAGTTTCGAAACTCTGGCAGCTTCCATTCCCGCGATTCCTGCTCCTAATATTACAATCTTTTTCGGTTCAGTTGATGGGGTTAATTCTTGATAATTCAGACCACTGTAAGCATCATAAGTACAAGTTCCACAGCTAGCTAAACATCCAAGGCATCGCTTAATATCATCAAATCTCCCCTCAAAATATTTATTTGGAGTCTCAGAATCACAAATTAATTGTCTTCCCATGTTAATTATATCTGCTTTTCCTTGTTCAATAAATTCGGCAGCCATTCTGGGGTCATTAATTCCTCCTACACCCATAACCGGAATCTTGACATGTTTTTTAATCTCTTCAGCGAGATGAATAAAACATCCAGGTTTACAATAACTTGGTATTGTTATACCAAAAGGACTTCTAAGGATTACTCCTTGGGTTACGTCAATACAATCGACTCCTGCTTTTTCAAGAATTTTTGCAATTTCAATTGAATTTTCAATTTTATTCCCATCATGAACAAGTTCATCAGCAGAAAATCGTACTAGAATCGGTGGTTCTTTACCAATATTTTCTCTTATTTTTGCAACAGTTTCCTTTATAAAGGTGCATCTCTTTTCTACTGAACCCCCGTATTTATCAGTCCTTCTGTTAAAATACGGTGTGATAAAAGATTGGGGAAGGGTTCCATGCCCAGAATGGACCTCTACATAATCAAAGCCTGCTTGAATTGCGTTTTTTGCTCCGACAGCATATAAATTTTGAATTTGTTCTATTTCTTTTATTGTCAATTCTTTAATTTTTAGGTTATTCTTTTTTATCGTATCAGGCCAACTTGGTACCATCAATTTCCAAGCTGAAGATGCATGTTCTAAATCAATACTTGATGGTCCAATGTTAGATGGAAGTTTAAAGAAGTTAGCGAGTGAGGCAAATGTATAAGATATCATACCTATCTTATTCATTTGCATACCGAATTTTACGTTATGTTTATGAATGCGATCTGTAATTTTCTTGAATGCTGGTATATTTTCTTCTCTCCCAATATTGGGACTAGTCATTCCTGGCCCTTTTAACCAAGGATCGAGCATACTCGCCTCGTAGGTCATTATTCCTACCCCACCCTTAGCTTTCTGTTCGTATTGTGTAAATGCTCTTTCAGTAGGACGACCCTCTGAATAATGTGAGCCAGACAACATAGGAGGGAAGCCGAATCGATTTTTTACTTCCATATCTCTTATAGTAATTGGATCTGATATTTTTGGCATATTTGTTTTTACTCCTTAACTAATTTTTAAAAAGTTGTATATATTATAAGGAAAAAAAAAGGTAACAATAAAAAAACATTATTATTTTAATTTTCTAGCAAAAGT
>CAZRBD010000274.1:0-3079 GCA_964598265.1 uncultured archaeon | reverse complement strand
CGTTAGAAGAATAATAAATACAATGGCTACACCATCTCATACAAAATAGAACTATTAAGAAGCGGAGTGAAGCATTTAGAGAGAGTATGTTTTCTTATATCCGAGAAAAGATCGGCATTCAATCAAGGGAAGAACTATGGGAATTTCTTAAAAATAAGCAAAAGGAGCCCCTCCAAAATGGAGTAGAGGCAATTCGAGCAGTAAGAGATGAAGAATAATGTCCATATATCTCGATACAAACATCTTCTATAATGCTTATAGTCCAATTGAAGATAGATTTACTGCCGATTGGCTTTTAAATCAGCTTTCCTCCGATTTTCCTGGAGTTACATCAGAATGGACGATAGTAGAAATGTTTCGGGCCTTAAAAAAACAAGTTAATCTTAATAAAATTGAAAATAATGACGCCCAAGTCGTTATTGATTTATTTTTAAGCGATATTGGAGAAGATACCCAAAAAAAGAAATTATTCATAATTCCTGTTAAGAAATCATATATCATGGCTGCTAGACCTTTTATATTTAATGAAAATCTATATGCTGCTGATGCAGTTCATACTATTACGGCATTACAAGCGAAGGTTGATGCATTTATAACATATGATGGAGATTTTAAGAAATTAAAGAAAATTCCAATTATTAATCCCAAAAAGGACGATTTCAAGAATTCAATTAATGAAATTAAAGAAAACTATATAAAAAAAACGGAAAAAAAAAAAACTAAAAAATAAATAGATTTTATTGCTTAGACATCTCTGCTCGAAACCGAATCTCGTTATCCACGCGTTTCTCGGCTCTCCTCTTTTTCCTTGAAGGACCGGTGTATGTTGGCAAAT
The DNA here is from genome assembly GCA_964598265.1 of uncultured archaeon. GTDB lineage: Archaea > Asgardarchaeota > Lokiarchaeia > Sigyniarchaeales > SOKP01 > Loki-b32. The sequence continues at coordinate 2,244 of CAZRBD010000274.1, read as the reverse complement.
CCACAACTACTCGATGAATCTTACCTGAAAATTCAAAAGGTCCCTCATAGTCATCAGTAACAGGAGAAAGCCTATCTTTACCGATATCCATTCCCGTAGAAGATAAAATACTAAGAAGATATGGAATTGGGATTGATCCGCACTCCTTCCCATTTATTGAAAGAGTAAGCGTTCCCTTTTTTCCTTGCCTTATGAAATGAGCGCGAACCGTGGATTCTCCAGTAGGTACCGTGATATCAGAGCGTACTACCTGATGATCCATGAACATGTTAAAATCGAAAACCAAGTGAGAATTCTTGATATAAAAAGATAATCCTCCATTCATTGTACCCAATGCAAGAAGCACTCCATTGTCGGTATCATTAGTTCTTTGGATGTTTACATCTATAATCCATGTACGCCTACCAAAATCTGGTGATGCATCACTAGGTATGTGGCTAATGGGTGGATAATAAACGTAATGACGCTTTGCATGTACCGATCCTGGTTGTAATCGAGAACTACCAAATAATTCTATGTTCCTATCATCGAGCGGCAACACTTCATAATGACCGGCTTCAGTTAAAATTTCAAAAACAGAGCTCAAAGACGTAAATTATGTGAAATTAGAATTTATGGATAATGGAATTGGAGTTCAAGATTCCAAAAAAGAAGGAATCTTCTTAGAGGGCTATAAAGAGCTGAAAGGAGGGAAGGGGATGGGAATCGGGTTATCATTGATTACTAAAATTATTAAATTGTACAATGGAAAGATATGGGTCGAAGATCGTACAAAAGGAGACTATTCAAAAGGGAGTAATTTTATCGTATTAATCCCAGAAGTTAAGCACCACTCCTAAATTAAAAGATTTTTAATCTCGGAAAATTTATAGTTGATAAATTTTACTTTTATCATATTTTTCTAATTTCAGCATTTATTCCATCATCAAGATTAAGTATTACATAGGTAAGACGAGGTCCAAAAGTATTTTCTTCTAAATATCCTTTTCCAGGGTTTATTATTACTTTATTTCCTTTTTTTTCAATTTTAGATTCATGAGTATGGCCATAAATAATTACATCTAGATTTTTATCCTTAAATTCTGTTAGAACAATTTTTTCAGTTAGGCTTGATGAACCCCCAATTACTGGGTGTGTCAATCCTATCTTAATATTATTGATACAAATAATCTTTTTCGAGGGAAGTTTTTTTCTTATACTCAGTGGATCAGAATTCCCATGTACTCCAAAGAAATTTGAACTTTTTAGTTCGATAATTCTGTTTAATACTTTTTCTGAAGTAAAATCACCAACGTGCATAACCCAATCTGCCTTACTAATAGCTTTAATCAAAATTGGGGGTATATCGGTAAATAATTGTGCGTGAGTATCTCCAAATACCAAAATTTCACAAGGCATAATAAAAAAATTCATTTGATGAATGTATATATTTAATTTTAAATTTTTTAAGACATGGCTTCCCTTTTAGGATAACGACTCTGAGTATTTAGATTCACATGAAATAATTGTTCCATTAACTCATGTCTTAAACTTTGATATTTTTCATCAAACCATATATTATTCATTTCGTCAGGGTCATTTTTGCGATCAAAAAGATCTCCGTATCCTTTCAATCCATTATAAGTAGTTAATTTATAATTTTCAGTTATGAGGTGTCGAACTCTTATCTTAGTTTTAAACATCTCTATTTCTTCGTCGTGTTCGACTAAGCAATGATCCCGTACTCTTTTAGAATGATCTTCTAAAACTGGCGTTAAATCTACACCCTGCATATCGGGAGGTTGAGCCTTCTCAGGGATTTTCAATAAATTCAATATAGTTTTAGAAATATCAATCGAGCTCGCTAAAGCATCAGTTATGGCTGGGTGTGTAACGCCAGGAACTTTCCATATCATTGGAACATTTAATATACCATTGTAAGGACAAGGTCCCTTCAATATTATTCCATGATCTCCCATTAAATCCCCGTGGTCGCTGGTGTAAATCACCATCGTGTTATCTGCCAAGTTTAACTTCTCTAAAGTGGCTAATATTTGACCGATGCTATTATCTAGCATTGCTATAGAACCGTAGGTGGCAGCAATGAAATCTCTAGCTTCTTTTTCGGTAGTTATACGCAATACCATCCCTCTAAAAAAGGGATTATTCAACAATGGTTTTAAGAATTTATGCTCTTTAACGCGCTCAATATCGTTAAAACTCGCTGGAAGGATCATGTCTTCAGGTTTATACATGTCAAAATAC
>CAZRBD010000273.1:0-3099 GCA_964598265.1 uncultured archaeon | reverse complement strand
ATTTGTAATAAATTCGATTAAATAATTTTTTTTCTATTTTCAATTCAGAATTTAAAAATATTATATCCATTGAGTAACTCAGACAAACTATAAAATTTTATTTGTTGGTAGTGTTCAGTGGTAAATGATGACTATTCTCCTTTTAATACAAAACCACTATATTTTTATAAATGTTTTGTATTAATTTTATTGTGATTAATACAATAAATTCTGAAGGTGTATTAAGATAGGAAAAACAATAACATCAAGACTACCAGATGATATGGTAGAAGAAATAGAAAAAATTGCAGAAGTTGAAAAACTTGATAAATCTAGCGTGATTAGAAGACTTCTGAATAAAGCTATTCCTTCTTGGAAGTTAGAATACGCTATAAAATTATATCAAAATAAAGAAATTTCTCTTGGAAAAGCTGTTGAACTAAGTTCTTTATCATTATGGGAATTACTAGAGCATTTAACTCAAATGAAAATTCCGCTGAATTATGACATTGTAGACTTAAGAAATGATATAGAAAAGATCAAAGAATTATGATGAATCGTTCTGTTATTTCAAATAGTACACCTTTAATTGTTTTTATTAAAAAAAATGAATTATCCCTCTTAAAAAGTCTTTTTAATAAAGTATTGATCCCAAAAGCAGTGTATGATGAAATCTTAAATTTACCTCAAAGCCTAAATGATGAGGGAGAGATCCTTAAAAAAGAAATAAAAAAAAATGGATAATTATCAAAGAAATTAGTAATCTAAAATTCCCTAAATTAAATCTTGGTAAGGGTGAAACTGAAGCTTTTAATTTATGCTTCGAGGTCGATAAGCCTTTATTATTAATGGACGAAAAAAAGGGAAGAAATATTGCCAAATCTTTTGAGATAGAAGTATTAGGGACTTTAGGAATTTTGGCTCTTGCTAAAAAAAGAAACATAAAAAATGAAGATAATTTATTGGAAAACTTAAGTCTTCTAATTAAAAGAGGATTTTACCTATCAAGTGATGTAATACTAATGTTCTTGAAGGAGCTTAAGAAATAAACCTTATTTATATTAGTTGAGAGTTTTATTAATTTAACAATTATTAACAAAGGTAAAAAAATTGAAATCTCCTATAATATGGGGTCATAGAGGTGCAGGTTTTACTAATACGCTACCCTCCTACAAAAAGTGTGTAGACTTAGGTGTTGATGGTCTTAAAACTGAAGCACGGCTGTCAAAAGATGGAGTTGTTATTCTTAGGTTTAAACCTTCCATAATAATCGACGGAAAAAGAAAGCTAATTAAAGAATCTAATCTTGAAGTAATAAAACAGGTCATTTTAGAGAATAATGAGGAAATACCATCATTGAATGAAATGTTCGATGCCTTTAATGATAAAATTAGATATAATTTTGATATCTGGGACGTTGAGACAGGGATTAAGATAATAGATGTAGCTAAACAATATGATCTTCTTGAAAAAATAGAAATTACAAAACCAGCGGGTTATCGAGATCCCTTTCATACACTTTTAAAACCTTTAAGAAAAAAAGACAATGATGTAATTCTTATGAATTCCTTATTTTCTGAAAAGCAAATAACGGAAGATAAATATGAGTTGTTAGATCATATGAGGACTTTAAACATTCAGGTCGTTAATTTAAGTCACCATCGTTTTAATATGGGAATCTTCAAATTGGTAAAGAAATTTGGTTTTAAATTTTATGTATGGGGAGTTCTTTTTAAATATTTCTTGAAGAAATTCATTACTTTGAATTATAAAGGTATGGGTATTGACGGAATATATTCACATCATCCTGATAAGGCAGTAAAGTTAAAAAGAAAATATCAATCAAGTTAAAAGAGTGGAATCCGCACTTCACCATTCAAATCTATAAAAATCTCGAATTAACCGGAGAGTCAAACAATGAGGAGTGTGCTAAACGTCTATGGGAATTTAGCTCTGAAATGATAAAATTACCCTTTATTTTCTTGAAATACATTTGAAATAGACTGGTTAGAGTCTAATTATTGATTTGTGGAAATCTTATCTATTAAAGAGTGAGATACCAAAAAATTAAATAATATTCCCACTAAGATACACTTAGTGGATCAATTTAAAAATTAAAATGTGAGAAAAATTTTGAACGCTGAATCAAAAATAGATGAAAAAGGTAGAATATGCATTCCAATTGAAATCAGAAAAAAGCTTAATATTAAATCAGGCGAAAAGCTCCTCTTTCAGGTTCAAGATGACAAAATAATCCTACGAAGAACCACCTCTACAGAAGATTTCATTAAAAAATCTGAAGCTTTTAGCGAAATACTCAAAAAAACTAGCAAAAATCCCATAGAATTTAAGAAAATGTTTGATTAGATCATGATTTCAATAGATTCCCAGATTTGGATTTACTATTGGGATATTAATGCAAAAGAACATACTAATATAAAAAATTGGATAAATGGTACAAATAAGGATGGTATCCTCTTTAAAGAAAAAATAATTCTAAGTGCGATAATTCCGATAGAAATAGGACACCATTTATTTAAACTAACAGATATTAGTAAAGAGTTAACCAAAGAAAAAGTTGAGGATTTGCTTTTATCCTTGATTTCAAGTGAACCTTGTCAGTTAATCGAAATTGATGCGATATTGTTGATTGATGTAATACAAAAAATGAAGAAATTTTCTCCTTTTGGAATAGGTGGTCGTGATACTTTAATTTTAGCAACAATGGATAAATTAAAAGTTAATACAATTGCTACTCATGATAAAAATATCCTAGCACTAACAAGTTATAGAAGAATAGATCCGGTTTTCGATCCTCCTTTAATACTTGAAATTGGTGATGGGTTAAACAATCGAGACTTTCAAGAAAAATTAAAACAGATTTAAAAGTCTAATGTTGCTTTTTATGACAAAATTATATTGAGAAGTTTTAACTCCATTTCATGAAGTAATACTTAAATTGGAGTCTTACTTTATTTACTTAATGACTAAACTAAAAGTAGGACCAAAAGGACAAATTACTTTAATTAAGAAATTAAGAGAGAAATTTGGGATTAAGCTAGGTTCACTTGTGGAGGAAGTTGAAGCTGATGATGGAATATTAATAAAACCTATAGAACC
>CAZRBD010000272.1:0-3147 GCA_964598265.1 uncultured archaeon | reverse complement strand
TTCCTATGTATTTTTGTAGGATTTGTGGGCATGAATTCTATAGTGTCTTAATCTCGGATAATTATGTTATTCCTCGAACTTTTGATACTGAAGAAGTTGGTGAATTAGCTTATTTAACACCAAGCACAAAAGAGAACGAAAAGTGCATGCCCCCTGAAAGCTGGTATGATGATAGGGGAAAAATCAGAAAAGGTTATAAAAATTCTAGACCGGAAATTACAGAATATTGTCCTAAATGTAATGTCATTAATTCACAGTGTTCATGTTCAGAAAAATTAGATGTCTGGAAAATTCCTTATCCTTTTCAATTATGTCCATCATGTAATACTTTCTATACGAAACAAACGGGAGAATATGGAAAACTTTTTTCTTTCAATTCAACAGGTCGTAGTTCGGCTACTGATGTCTTAACAATTGAAGTTTTAAAGAAGTTAAATAAGGATCAAAAAAAGATCATTATTTTCACTGATAACAGGCAAGATACGGCACTGCAAGCGGAGCATCTAAATGAATTTAAACGGAGAATTAGTTTCCGAAGAGATTTTTATCAAACATTAAAATATGTCGAAGAAAAGAATATAAATAATGGAAATACAACCGATATTAACATTGGCAAATCAATTTTTCAATATTTAGATGAGAATAATATTCTTCCTGATTTTCAAAAACGTGAAGAAAAAGAAGACGAATTTGGTCTTGGGACTACTTCGGAAAAAGAGTATAAGGCATTTCTTAAATTTTTAGCTCTTTCAGATATAATGCATTCTCGTTATTTTTTAGACATAAACCTTGAAAAGCTTGGTTTATTGAAAATTGAATATGTAAAGTTAGATAAATTAACTAAGAGTAATTACATGTCAGATCTATCGTTCTTCAAAAATAGATCTGAGGAAGAACGATATGATTATATAAGAGGGATTCTAGATATTTTTCGGTGGAATGGTGCTATAGGAAACGAGATTTTTGATCAAACTGTCCAAAAATACGAGAAATGGAAGGAAAAATTAAATGAAGAGATATTATTTGACATAAATAAAGCACACTACGAAAAAGTAGGATATAGTATGGAAAAAGCGCCAAAAAAATATCATGAAAAACAACAAAGAATTGTTTTTAAGAGAATTTCATGGCATAATACTGTTCTAATCAACTGGACAAAAAAGTATTTTTCAATAGATGATTTTGAAAAGGCTAAAGAAATTCTTGAAAAAACCATTGAAACTTTAAAGGCTACACAATTCTTAAGTGACTTCTGGACAAAAAGAAAGTCTTACAATCTTCTTCAAATAAGGGAAGGCAAAATTCTTTTTAAATTAAATAATGATAATCAATATCTCAAATGTCCTAAATGTTCAAGAACTTATCAATTTAAAAATTATAAGCTTTGTACTAATCGAAATTGTCGTAATTTGGAAAGTGTTAACATTGATCCTAAGAACTTCTATTTCCAGTTATATGATCAATTAATAGACAAAGAATCGGAAGTTTTCGCTAAAGAACATAGCGCTCAAGTTGGAGGTATCATGCGGGAGAAATTTGAGCAAAAATTCCAAGAAAATACAGTAGGTTCTACTAATGTCTTAGTATGCACCCCCACAATGGAATTGGGTATTGATATCGGCGAACTTTCAGCGATAATTATGAGAAATGTGCCACCTGATCCAAGCCGATATGCTCAGCGAGCAGGAAGAGCGGGTAGAAAAAACCAGCCCTCAATTATTTTAGTATTTTGTGGAACGGGTTTTGCCAAGGGTCCTCATGACCAATACTTCTATAATGCACCAGAAAAGATAGTATCGGGGAAAATTACAGCACCTAATTTCTTATTAGATAATAAAAAACTCATATCGAAACATATTCATTCTGCAATTATAGAAACCCTGTCTTTTAAAATGCCTTATAAAATTAGAGAAATCATTAACTTAAGGAAAGAGGCAGAAAATTATCCTTTTTATGACTCCTTCAAGAATGATGTATTACAAAAAATACAAAATAATAAACCGTTACTTATAGCTACCATTAAAAGAATATTTAGCAACGAAATATCCAATTTTAAATGGCTAAATGACACTTTCATTAGTGTTAAAATAAGTCAATTTGAATCTGATTTAACGGAAGTTTTAGATAATTTTCGTGACTCGTACAAAACATTGTCAGAAGAAATTAAATTTCTCTCAGAAAAAAACCTTCACGAGGGCCTCGATACAAAAGAAGGACGAGAATTTAGAGCATTATCAAGAAGATTAAGTAATATGCGTGAAGGCATACGCCCTTTTGATACTTTTAGTTTCTTTAAAAATTATGGTTTCCTGCCAAATTATGCCTTTCCAAGTGCTACTACTCTTTTAACAATGTACGATACCTATAATTCAGATTATCATGATAATTGGAGGAAATCAGTTATAGCTATCCGTGAATTTGCCCCCCACAATCAGGTATATTTCCTTGGAAATAAATACAGTATAAATAAAGCAATGATTAAATCTGACAAAGGGGAAATTGATGTCGATAGCGTGTATATTTGTGAACATTGTAACGAGATTCTGGTCAGAAGTAAAAACATATCGCCAAATTCTTTAGTAAATTGTTCTAATTGTGGAGAGAAAATACTACTCGATGGTTTTAAAGACGCTATTCGCTTCCCTCACATGTATTCTAGAAGTGGTTCGAGAATTACTTGTGACGAGGAAAATCGAAAAATCAAAGGATATGACATTGCTATGAATTATAAACATAACATTTCAAATATTACTAACTATGAAGTTAAAACAGGTGATATTCTTAATGGGACTATAACTTACGAACATAACGGAAAAATATTTGTTGTTAACAGAGGCATTATCTATAAATCAAAAACGACTAACGAGAAATCTCTACAGTCGTTCAATTTCTGTAGTGCGTGCAATAAATGGTTGTATAAATCTGCGGTAGCAGACCATTATGAGAATTGTCCTAAAAAAAGTGGGATACCAATAAATATTTATGATGATTTATGGCTTTTTATTGAAGGTAATCAAGATGTAGTAACATTTGAATTTTTACTTATTGAAGATATTGACGTAGTTTCTTATTATACAACACTAAAAGAAATTATCCTCCAGAGCATTATGCTAACATATAATTTAGACGAATCTGATATTAATGGTT
>CAZRBD010000271.1:0-3189 GCA_964598265.1 uncultured archaeon | reverse complement strand
TGTCTAATAAATATGATTTTAACGTCTATAAATTTCTTACTTAATTTAGAATTAAATAGTTACCAATTAGAGGTTATTTTTTTTCTTCCAATTTGTTAAAAATATTTGAAGTTCTTCTTTTAGAATTCCAATTAAATTTGTTGATTCTTCATATAATTTATTTAGAAGCTATCCTACGAGGTTTTCAAGAAGTTCCGTTACTTCATCTAAAATTTTATTAATAGGCATGGACTTAAAAATAAACCCCCCGGAAAAAATGTGCACCTAAATTCCAAGTTAAAAAGAATTAATAAATTGATTACTAACCTTAAAACGGTATCAAATTCATTTTACGGAATCCTTTTGAAAGAAAAAGATTTTCTTTTTCAAGATTTACAAGAATTTCCCTAATTTTAGATTTTTAAAAGAAAATTTATTCTTAATTGTAAAAGTTAGGTAAAAAAAATACAAATAGGATAAATGCTTGGTCTGTCTAACTTCCCCCTAACTGCTGTTTAATCTGGTCTTTCAATACTTCTCTTTTAGTCTTTTTTGACACAGGTTTCGTCGATCCTATACGTTTCAAGAATTCTATGGCAATAATTACCCCATTTTCACTCAAAATCCGGGGCGCATAATTTTCAGCGAAGAATATTCCTTCGGGAATTGACCCAACTTTTGAGATCTCTTTTGTAACTTGTTTCTTTCCTAAAAACTGTTGTACTTTTTCAACAATAGAGTAGGCATGATTGCCAATGATGATTAATTCTCTTTCAAACCCGGGAGGCATTTGTATTTCTTCCAATTTTCGCATTACTTCTTGGAAATCTATTTGAGATTGATCTTTCATGTATGTAGACATTGAACTTTGACCTGTATATAAAGGACCGGTATTCTGAACGTTTCTTGATTTGCTTCCTGCAATGTTCATACCTTTAGCCGGTTTCGGAGTTCCAAACACATTTTTTTCTCTTAACGGATTTACACTTGGAGCGGCAACCCCCTCAGCTTTTATTTCCTTGGCATACCCTGCTGCGGTTTGTCCTCCAATTATTTTAATAAATTCTGCGTTTTCTTCCCCTTCATCCAGCGGAACTACCGCATAATGCATCCCAACTTGGCCTCGGATTTCTTGAGATCGTGTAGCTCCGATAAATTTGGAGCGCACATTACTTCCCAAACCTTTCCAGAGAAATACTTTTCTTATATCATCAGCAACTAAAACATAACATTCATCTGTTTTTAAAATATCTTTAATTGGGCGGTCATCACTTGAAAGTTCTTCTGTGTTGCCGTCACTTTTTATAAGAAACACTTGTGCCATTTTTCTTCAAGCTCCTTCTCTTATTTTAAAATATAGTTGAAATTTAAAATTCTGAAAACCTCAACTAGTACTTACATAATAACTAAACTAAATATATAATATATTAGAAATTAATAAATGTTTATGAATAATTTATTGACAATCTTACATCTCTTAATAGTCAATCCTCATTTTGTAAAAGCTTAAACATCAAAAATATGTTGAATAGCTTTATTAATATTTTTGATCATATCTACTGCTGTAAAACGACTTCCTATAGTTTTTTTACAATATTCACCTAAAATACCGTTGAGAAATGCTGCCGAACATGCGGATTCGAAGGCGCTATTTTCAGTGGCTATAAAACTAGCACATAAACCTGCTAAAACGTCGCCTGTTCCTCCTATGCTTAACTCAGGACACCCCGTTCTATTAATTTTTATTTTTTTACCATCTGATATATAATCATAAGGACCTTTTACAAGTAAGGTTACACCAAGCTTTTTTGCGAGTTTTTTTATAATAGATCCTCTCTCTTCGATTTCGTTATATGGAGGTAATTCCATACCGACCATGATTTTTAACTCACCCTCATGTGGAGTTAATATTACATTTTGACCTTTAAGAATCTCAAGATGATTTTTCACTAATTTAAGAGCATCTGCATCTAAAACAAATGACTTCTTTTTTTCTACTATGAGAGCAAGCAATTTTATTAGTAATTCTTCACTTTCTTTCTGAAGACTTAATCCCGGACCAATGACAATAGAATTTGCCCAGTCTATTAACATAGAAATTTCCTCAAATGATTTTAAGTTTAACCAATCTCCACGATGGGTCCTGACGATTAGATCTGGGGAATAACTTCTTATTGCATCTCCAACAACTTCGGGAACATAGGTTATAACTAAGTCAATGCCAAAGTGAATTCCTGTCAGACTCGAATAAGCAGGTGCTCCTGAGTAATTTTTAGAACCTCCTATAATTAATATTCGCCCAAATTGGCCTTTGTGAGTATTTACATCTCTAAATTTAAGAGTAGGAATTAGGTCTCCCTTTCCTACAAATAATTCTGCCTCGTATGGGATTCCAATAGACCTAATAACGATTTCTTTAATATAATCGCTGGTTGTATCTAATCCTTTTTTAATTCGATGTAATGAAATTACAAGATCAGCTTTCACTGCTTTATCAATGACTTCTCCAGTATTTGGATTCATTCCTGAGGGTAGATCAATAGAAACTACTTTGATATTATATTTTTTCTTTATTTCATTAATAACTTCTATTGCCGTCCCGATAGGTTCTCTAATGGTTCCACTTATCCCTGTTCCCAATAAACCATCTACAATTAGACTGAGATTTCCTTCCTCTTTATTTAGCAATTTAATATCCTTGATTTGTGTTGAATCCTTGACTACAATGGTTTTAATCATATAATCTATATGGTTAGTGAGTATCTTCCAATTGAACTTGGAAGCATCAGTTCTTATTCCAGAAGGTGAACCTACTAAAATAATCGTTGATTTAACATTAAATGCTGCTAAATGACGCGCAACTACAAATCCATCGCCTCCATTATTACCCATTCCACAAAATATCGCAACATCAGATTTTTTATCAAGCGTATATCTTTTTATAATCTCATCTGCTATGCTGTACCCTGCACATTCCATTAAATTAACTAAAGGAATACCAAGCCATTGCGCATTGTTATCTGCTATTGTTACATCTTCTGCAGAAATTCTTTCATTATTAAATCGCTCCATAACATATAATTTTAAGAAAAAGTAATAAAAAACCTTTTAGTTTGTTATTGAAAAAAACTAATAAAATTTTGAGTTATTTTCTTAAGAATTTAATTTACACATTACAAGAATCATGCAAAACTATTGTGGGAAGATAAA
>CAZRBD010000270.1:0-3227 GCA_964598265.1 uncultured archaeon | reverse complement strand
TATTTCTTTTTGCTGATGATTAGGTAGTTTGAGTTCCTTTAATAAAGATAGTGGAGAGCTAAAAAGTGAAAGTATTAAATATCTTGGTGATCCTAAACTTAGAAATATTGTAAATGTGTCAATCGCACTTGCCCGACCATTACTAGTTAAGGGTGAGCCGGGTACAGGAAAAACGATGCTCGCTCATGCTATATCCGAAACATTGAATAAAAGATTGATAGTTTGGAATGTAAAAAGTACAAGTGAAGCTATCGATGGGTGTTATATGTACGATACAGTCCAAAGATTAAATGATAGTAGATTTGGCTCTGAGGACCGAGATGTTAATAATATTCATGATTATATTTCTTATGGACCATTAGGAGAAGCTTTTATTTCAGATGAACAAGTCGTCCTCTTAATAGATGAGATTGATAAGGCTGATATTGAATTCCCTAATGACCTGCTACAAGAATTGGATGTAATGGAGTTTTACGTAAAAGAAACAAAAGAATTTGTAAAAACTAAAACGAGACCGATAGTTATTATCACATCTAATAATGAGAAGGAACTTCCCGATGCATTCTTGAGACGATGTGTATTCCATTGGATAGAATTTCCAAATAAGGAATTTATGGCAGACATCTGTAAATTACATTACCCCAATTTAAAACTGAACCTACTCGATCAATGTTTGAAGCATTTTTATGCATTAAGAGCGGTAACAAAACTGCGAAAAATGCCATCAACTTCGGAACTTCTTGATTGGATTGGTGTGTTACTAAAAAGTGGAATCACAATGGAAGAATTAAGTAAAAAGATTCCATTTATGGGGGTCCTCATAAAAAAAGAGAAAGATTTTGAAATTATTTTAGATAAAATTAAATTTCCAACTTAATAAATCAATTAACTTAAAGATCAAACCATCTTTAAGTATATTTTTTTAATTGTAAATATTGTCTCCAAATAAAAAAATATCACAAATAATCTGTGGCATTAACTGTTAAAATGTCTTGAATTTTATATCTCTCATCCAGGAGGCGTTCAAATTTCACTTTCTTTATTTTTTTTGACCTCTTCAAGAGCAAATAAGGAAGATAGTATCCGAATTCATCTTTTACCTGATCAATAACTAAATTAACCGGTATTTTAAACTCGGAATTATTATCAAGCTCACCCTTTCTCATTTTTATCACACATAACTCTCGTATACTTGCTTTAAGATGGTCAGTACATAGTATGCTCATGTTTTTATCCATAAAGCGAGCTAATTTGTAGTTTGTATAATCACTACATACTATTTTATAAGTCGAAATATTTCCATAAACGGCATTCTTTAATCCTCTATAATACTTATCACGTCCATATATATTGCCTTCTAGTTTTTTATACTCAAAATACGGTGAAAAATGGATAGCATAAGGAGGAGATATAACTTCCTCTCCTACCACGTTCATATAATAAATCCTTCCAGAGTATAAGTTATGAACCCTTGTTTCCTCTTTAAGTACTCTTACTTTTTCACTATTTTGAGGAAATTTTTCCTCAGATACAACGCTCCCAGAAGCATTAAAGACCCATAATACATAAATTCCCTTATTAGTATATTTCGCGGTTCTCTCCATTATTTTTTTAGATGAGATTGGAGAATTTTGGCACTCAATTGCTACTTTTTCTCCATTTTCTCGAAGCTCAAAATACACATCCGCAATTTGATCACCTAACCAATATTCTAAAGTTCGAGATTTAATAGAATTAAAAAGTGGAAAAATATGGTACCAATAATCCTTCATAGTTTTATGTTCAACTGTTTCCGGTTCGAATCCTTCTGGTTTTTGACCTCGATGTTTGAAACAATTTAAATTCGGATTATAAAATAACGGTTTATTGCATTCAATACATTGCCATGAATAGTTTTGAGGATTATTAGGAAGTTTATAATTAACTCTAAACACTCTATTTAATTCTAAATTAATTGCTGCAAATACCTCTTTTTCTTCCAATCCTCTACCCCGTAAATTAATGTCTATTAGGTAACTGAAATAAAAACCCTTAAGCTAATTTTATGAAACTGAATACTTTAATTTATGAGGGACTGATGGATTATTAATCCTAAAATTAAAATTACGATTAAGTCGGAGTTTTTCGTTTCATTCCACAAACACACTTTCAATTATTAAAGTAAATTTTAACAAGATGAGAGATCTAGACTGGAGGATATTGTTAGCAACCTTTATATGTTATAAAAAAAAATAAATTATAAAAATAACAGAAAAACGAGGAAACATAAAATGAGTGACTATTTAAGAAATCTAGATAAAGAGAGAGAGAGAGCTACCGCTGCAAATGTAAAATATCAAGAATCTATACGTAAAGGGGGATCTGGGAGTAGTGGGTCTTTCGATAAAAAGAAAAACGCCAGGATGTGCATAGGATTCATCATATTTTTGATAATAGCAATTGCCATTGTTGTTGCTGTAAGTTTATAATGATTATTTCGAGTTAGATTCCATTTTCTTGAGGATCTCCTCTTGTTAAAATGAAAATAAATACCAAAAAAAATAATAACATCTCAGCTAAATTTTTGGTGTGTTAGATAAAATTGAATTTCCAACCTAATCTGCTAATATAATAAAAAAGATCAAACTTTACAAATAAAAAACAACTAAAAATTTCAGGTACTCCTTTTTCTTCATTAATATATTAGTTAATAATTTATATCACCCAGTTTTTTTAAATAGACCCTATGATATTTTTAATTTACCACAATCTATTTTTTGCATTTGTTAAAGGTGGAAGGTATGACCGAAAGACAAAGTAAAACAAAAGAAAGAATTTTAACCCTCGAAAAAGAAATTCAGCATCATCGGGAGCTTTATTACAACGAACAACAGGAAATTTCCGATGCTAAGTATGACTCCTTAGAGGATGAGTTACAAAAATTAGATCCTGATAATTCTATTTTATTTAGGATTGGTATCGATCGATCGGAGTTATTCACTAAGGTAAGGCACATTATCCCTATGAATTCTCAAGATAAAGTTACTCAACCGGGAGAATTCAATAAATGGGCAAAGAAACGTAATTACAAGGTATTTATCATACAGTTTAAGCTTGATGGGATTAGCATTGAATTACAATATGAAGAGGGGATATTTCAAAAAGCCATAACAAGAGGAGATGGAGAAGTTGGAGATAATGTATCTGCTAATGTAGTAAAAATGAAAGGTTTTATTCCCAAACTTAAG
>CAZRBD010000269.1:0-3250 GCA_964598265.1 uncultured archaeon | reverse complement strand
ATATAAAAAATGCAGATTGTTCAATAATTTCCAAGGTGGGTTCCTCGGGAGATATATTTATTTCGATAGGATTCTGTAGTATACTTTTTGCGAATTTAATTATTTCACGAGGTATTGTGGCAGAAAAAAGTAAGGTTTGTCGGTTCTTCTGTGGCACCATCTTGATGATAGTACGAATATCGTGGATAAAACCCATATCAAGCATTCTGTCCCCCTCATCCAAAATCAACAC
Source organism: uncultured archaeon (assembly GCA_964598265.1). Taxonomy (GTDB): domain Archaea; phylum Asgardarchaeota; class Lokiarchaeia; order Sigyniarchaeales; family SOKP01; genus Loki-b32. The sequence goes on along the minus strand of CAZRBD010000269.1, from coordinate 3,018 downwards.
TTCGACATGGCTCAGGTTTATGTGTCCTTGCCTTATCAAGTCGAGTAATCTACCAGGTGTCGCAACTATAATATCTACACCTTGCTGTAATTTTATCACCTGTGGATTTTGTCCAACACCACCGTAAATGACAGCGCTTCTTAGACCGGTGTATTTTCCATAAATGTTGAAACTATCTTCAATCTGGATTGCCAACTCCCTCGTGGGTGCAAGTACTAAAACCCTTACTCTACGTATGAGTTTTTTCTTGTTGTTATTTACAATATTCGATCGTTTTTTATCGCCTGGGGTTTTACTCAATCGTTGCAGAGTAGGTAGTGCAAACGCAGCAGTTTTACCCGTTCCAGTCTGGGCACACCCTAGCAAATCTTGCCCCTTCAAAACAATCGGAATTGCCTGCACTTGAATTGGTGTTGGGCTCCTATAGCCAGCATCTTTTATCGCACGTAATAATTCGGGGTTTAGGTCGAGATCAGTAAATTTTGTACCATTACTAACTTGAACAGACTGCAGTATCTTGTTTTCTTTCGCGAACCGTTTTTCTTCAAGAGTAGAGAGTCCTTTTTCTTCTGCGAACCGCTTTACTTCAAGAGCAGCGGGTCCTTTTTCTTGTTTTTGGATTGTAAAAGTAATGCGATCGCCGGGGACGATATTTAGATCCTCGTGCGGTTGCAGGGCAGTATGGTGTAAAAAAACATCTGCACTGTTCATATCGGATGTTATAAATCCAAATCCTTTTTCTCTATTATACCATTTGACCGTTCCGGTCATTCTTTGTGTTTTATTTATCATTCTTATTCACATTTTTCTTTCCGTTGATGGTTTTTTCTTTACCTACGCTCACATATATCATTTTGTTTTCAATTTGGAAAACTACATGAGCGGGTTTCGTCATTAAAATAATTAAATACCCCATCTCAGAAAAAGAAATCATAATCGATGCAATTATATAGAAAGCATCTAAATTATCTTATTGTTCGACGAATAAATCTTCAATTTTGAATATCTAAAGTAATAATTACTAAAAAATGACCCATAACTAAGTAAAAAAGAGTTACATTGCCTTTATATTTTTGGTATTAGAAAAACCTCTTAAATTTTAACATTATATAGACAATGATAATAACAGATTAGGCAGAATCTAGAATTATATAAAAAAAGTCACAAGTTTTAAGAAAATAAGCTTAAAGTTTAGAGCTAATTATTTCTTTCACTCGTCCAATTTTACCGCTCTTCAACCGAACTTTAATCCCATAATGGTGATTAGGAGAGCTTGTAAGCACATCTTTGACTATACCCTCTGTTAACTTACCAGATCGCTGATCTTTCTTTAATACGATTAAAACTCGCATGCCTGATTTAATATCTACTCGCTTTGTTCCCTTCAATTTAATTACTCAAGCCACTTATGGTTTTTTTAATAAGATATAGTTCCCCTCATTTTATCTTTTTCCTTTATCTGCTTATTATTGCTAATTATTAAAGAGTATATGATCTTCGGGAGTTACATTCCATTCGTAAAAAAGTTCTTAATGCCTCAATTTTGCCTGAGGTTTAATGATATTGAAAATATTGGGGTAAATGTTTTAGGAGAAAATGAATTCATATATTTAATACAACTAAAAATTCTCTAAAAGTTCCAACTGATCATAATGATTTCTGATGAAGAGCAGAAAGAACTGAAAAAAGCTCAAACCGACAAAGAATTGAAAAGAGTCTTTAAAAAAATAACGTCAAAAAATCCTGATGAGTATTTTCCTACAAATGAACTCAGAAGTCTAGGATATATAAGAAAACAGTGTGAAAGGTGTCAAGCTTATTTTTGGACAACACGCGAAGAAAGGAAAGTATGTGGAGATCCTGCTTGTTCTGGAGGTTTTCAAGTTGTAAAAGATAATCCATCAAAAGTTAAATTGTCTTTTATTGAAGTCTGGGAAAAGATTGTTGAAATTCTTGAACCAAGAGGATATAAACCTATTAAGAGATATCCTTGTGTAGCAAGATGGAATCCTACGTCAGAGTTTACTATTGCTTCTATCTCTGCATTCCAACCTTATGTTGTTTCAGGGGAGGTAGAACCCCCCGCAAAAAAGTTGATAATCCCTCAGTTTTGTTTGAGATTTAATGACATTCATAATGTTGGCTTGACTGGTTCACACTGTTGCGGTTTTGTAATGATAGGGCAGCATTCGTTTGTTTCACCAGAAGAGTGGAACCAAGGTGAACTTTTTATGGATATTCACGATTTTATTCATGAAGGTGTTGGGTTACCACTCGAAGAAATAACAATACACGAGGATTCTTGGGCTGGTGGTGGTAATTTTGGTTGTAGCTTAGAATTTTTCAGTAGAGGTGTAGAGCTTTTTAATCAAGTTTATATGATGTTTGAACAAACCCCAGAAGGCCCACGAGAATTAAAACTTAAAGTTCTTGATATGGGATTGGGCCAGGAACGCGTTGCTTGGTTTTCTCAAGGCACACCAAACATGTATGAGGCAATTTTTCCATATGTCTTATCAAAGTTAAGAGACATAACAAAAATTAATTTAAATTTGGATCTCTATAACAGATTCTCCCAATATTCAGCTTATCTTAATATTGATGAAGTAGACGATATGAAAGAAGCGTGGCTCCGAGTTTCAGATAAGTTAGGAATGGATGTGAAGAAATTAAAGGAAACTATTTTACCTATGACTGCTCTTTATTCCATCGCGGAACATGCTCGCAGTTTACTGTTTGCTATTAATGATGGAAAATTGCCTTCAAATGTAGGTGGAGGGTATAATCTAAGGGTCATTTTTAGACGAGCTATTAGCTTTATTGATCAGTTTAATTGGAATATAAATATGGCAGATGTTTGTGGATGGCATGCGAAAGAATTAGAGAGAATTTTCCCCGAAGTATCCGAACATCTAGATGAGATTAGAGAAATTTTAGATATTGAAAAGAAAAAATTCTATGCAACAAAGAGAAAAGCAGGTAAAATATTAGAGAATATTTTAAAAAAGGGTGAAATAT
>CAZRBD010000268.1:2016-3302 GCA_964598265.1 uncultured archaeon | reverse complement strand
ATTCCAAATTATCTCTAAATACTTTTTAATTATATTCGTCTAACCATATTTAAAGGTATAATAAAGATTTGAAAGCTAATGTCTTCTGAATTCGAACATAAATTAGAAAAATATGCTGAAGTGATATTAAAGGTAGGATTAAACGTCCAGCCTGGCCAGAGACTTCTGATAGGAGGGCCTACGTTAGCGGCTGATGGAGTTCCACTTGAGTCTGCTCCTTTAGTGAGATTGATAACCAAAAAAGCATATCAAATGGGGGCTCGATTGGTTGATGTAATATGGGGTGATGAACAAATACGCTTACTACGATTTCAGAATTCTACAAAAGATTCCATTGAAGAATATCCGAAATGGAGAATAGACGCGAGATATGACATTTCAAAAGCAGGGGATGCGAATCTTCATTTTACAAGTCCGAATCCTAATTTACTAAATGGAGTGGATCCTGAATTAATTTCACGATTCCAAACATCATATTACAAGCAAATGAAGCTCGTATATGATTTACTTGGTGCTAATGCTTTTAATTGGTTGGTAGTTTCCGTTCCAAATAAGGATTGGGCAGATAAATTATTCCCAGATATCCCTCAAAATAGTCGAATGGACAAACTTTGGGATATGATTTTCAAGATGTGTTATATAGACCAAGAAGATCCGATTGCTGCTTGGAAAAATCAAATTGAAAATCTCGCGAAACGTTCTAAATATCTAAATCAAAAGGCGTATACTGCTTTAAAATTGACTGCTCCTGGGACAGATTTAATGATTGGCTTACCTACAGGCCATATTTGGATGGGCGGAAACAATAAAACCCAGAGTGGAATATCTTTTGCGGCTAATATACCCACTGAAGAGATCTATACACTACCTCATAAAGATAAAGTTGATGGTGTTGTTAGTACAAGTAAACCTGTTCAATATGGAGGGATTACTATTGAAAATTGTCGTTTAACATTCTCAAAAGGCAGAATAGTTGAAGCAAAAGCCGAAAAGGGAGAAGAATTCTTGCTTAAAACTATTGAAACAGATGAGGGGGCACGGTATTTAGGGGAAATAGCATTAGTGCCACATAGCTCGCCTATCTCCCAGTCTGGTTTGTTGTATTACAATATGTTAATTGATGAAAATGCTTCAAATCATATAGCCCTAGGGAGAGCTTACAAAGATTCACTGGAAGGTGGTGAAGCATTAAGTGATGAAGATTTTATGATTGCTGGAGGTAATAATAGCCTTATCCATCTAGATTTTATGATTGGTTCAGGAGAAATGAACGTAGATGGTATATT
>CAZRBD010000268.1:0-1916 GCA_964598265.1 uncultured archaeon | reverse complement strand
CATCACAAACCCACGATCAGTGGATGTTCGGAAAATTCGTCCCGCAGCTTGAATAACCTTCATCATCCCGGGGTTTCGATAGGCGTATTCGAACCCTTTTTTCCATTTGAATTCAAAATATTCTTGCATTAACTCTTGTTCCTTTGTATATGCAGGTAGCCCAGGACCAATTATGAAAGCACCAATAGCCATATCTCCTGTAAAGTCCACCCCTTCACTAAAGATTCCTCCATGTACTGCAAGTAGTAGATATTTCTTATCTGGATCTTTGAGTTTTCTCAAAAAGTTTTTGCGCTTGCGTTCACTCATTTTGCGATCTTGTACGAGAAGCTCAACTGATAGGGAACACGTTTCAATCTCACGTTGGACAGCTTTAAGATATGAAAATGAAGGAAAAAAAGCCAAATAATTTCCGTACTTAACATTTACGGTTTTACAAATTGTTACCGCAATTTGATCATAGGACTCTCGACGATATTCAAATTTAGTGGAAAGAGAGGGCATGAGAAGATAAAGGCGATTTTGTTGAGCAAAGGGAGAAGGATATTGTATTTTTTGTGCTGATGAGGTATAACCTAACATTTTTTGGAAATAATCAAGTGGAAATAAGGTAGCTGATTGCATGATGACCGAATGAAAGCCTGCAACTTGTTTTTCGAGTTTTGGTGCCGCAGATTTGCATAAGATTTTGATCTTTCCTTGATTTATATACAACAATTCGCTATACTCTGGAGAATCACTTTCTCTCAAAATTGTAGTGAACTGGCGTAAATTTAAGGCAAATACTAAGATCGTATTTTTTCCCCCAGGTTGAAAGCCTTGTTGAAATGTATAAGCTTGAATATATGATAGGATAAATTGATCAAAGTCTTTCAACATTTTATTAAAGAATTTTTTATCAAACTTTGCCAGAACCGGTTTTTTTAGTTCCCGATCGGAGTATTGGTCTAGTAATCCTCCAATATATTTGGTGAGATGTTTGTAGATGGAAATACCTTCTTTCTCAATAAGTTGTGGCAAACGTAGTGATCGTAGATAATTACAATTAAGCCCTAGGGCTTCGAGGGTTATTTCTGGAGAATAATAGGTTGCTGCTCTCTGGGGTAGATTATGTGCCTCATCGACAATTAAAATGATATTATCATAGGGATGGTCAAAATACCGTCTCAATTTGATGTACGGATGGAATACATAATTATAATCACCAACTATCACATCACAATGGAGAGAACAATCAAGAGAAATCTCAAAGGGGCACACAGTGTGTTTTTTTGCCATTTTTCGAATATATCGAGCATCGATAACCTGTTTAGTGAGCATTTCACTAATAATTTTATCCAAGGATACTTTCCCGTAATTATTGAGGTAGGAGCACATAGACTTTTCACAAATAAAGGCACTGTTTACGCAAAGTTTCTCTTTAGCGGTAAGAATAATCGAATTAAATTTCGCTTTCTTTTTAGCAAAAATTTGTAATGTCTCTCGATAAATATGTTGCTGGGTTGTTTTTGATGTGATTACAAACACTCGCTTATTTTTCTTTAAAGCATATTTTAATGCAGGGAAAAGGGTCCCAATAGTCTTACCCAAACCCGAGGGCGCCAGTAGCATTAATCGTCCTCGTGTTTTAAGACATTCTGTGGTTTTTTGGATGATTTCTTCTTGATTAGGGCGATAGTTATCAAAAGGAAAAATTACAGTTTTGGCACGTTTTCTCTCTTCTGCGTTTAATTTTCGTGCCAACTCCCAAGAATTTAAAATAGTTTCACATTGTTTTTGAATATATTCCGATAGATCCTGAGAGGGTACGTCAAGAATTTTGATTTTTTTTGTAAAAATATCAATTAATACTAGATGGCACTGTATCTGTTTCCCCAACTGGAGAAAATTATGCCCATATAATAACAACTGAAGAC
>CAZRBD010000267.1:0-3347 GCA_964598265.1 uncultured archaeon | reverse complement strand
TTTGATATCTCGACAATTATCATAGATGAAATTCATATCATTGGCGAATCAGATAGAGGTCCACGTCTGGAATCATTGATTGTGAGATTAAATGAATTCTTACATAACCCTCAAATTATAGGGTTATCGGCGACTATCGCGAACCCCGAATTCTTTAATTCATGGCTCTCATCATTAGGTAATATAACCACATTAATCAAGTCAGATTCCCGACCTGTCCCTTTGCATTATAAGATCGAAATCTCTCAAAATAAAGGTTCAGCAATTAAAAGGATTGTACGATCTACTCTAAAGGAAAAAGGACAAATATTAATCTTTCTAAACAGACGGAGAAGCACGCAAAAAGAAGCAGAAGCTTTGAGAAATATTGTCGCAAAGCATTTAGAGGAGAATGAATTAAGAATTTGCAAAGCATTAGAAAAAAGATTAAGCTCTATAAAAGGCGGCCATAAAGATCTTCGGAGTGTTATCAAATCGGGTATAGCGTTTCATCATGCTGGTCTACTCCCTAAAGAAAGGAGAATAATAGAGGATAATTATAGAAAGCGGATAATTAAAGTAATTTGCTGTACAACAACCCTCTCAGCCGGTATAAACACTCCTGCCCGCGTAGTCATCTTAAAAGATTTTAAAAAATATGTAACTTCAGGCCATAATATTAAAAACTTCTCTGGTTATTTTGAGAATGGAGATGGATTTAGCTATTTTAAACCTTTTTCTGCTAATGAAGTTTTCCAAATATTAGGCAGAGCTGGTCGTCCAGGACTCGATTCGGTTGGACATGGCATTATATTAGTGAGGAATATAGAAGAGAAGATATGGCTTGCGGATAAATTTTTTCAGGGAAACATGCTTCAAAAATTAGCTCCTAGATACAACGATCTCAAATCAGGGCTGAATAAAGTAAACACGTTAAAAGAGCAAGTTTTATTGCGAGTGTATGAAGGGAAAAAGATAACTATCGATAAACTTAAGCAGTTCTTTGAAAAAACTTATTTTTGGTATAATATTAAAAATAAAATGCAAACCCAAAACATCCCTATTGATCAGGTATTAATGATTAAAGAAATCTCTCCCTTAAACATTTTAAAGCTTCATTCTGAGTCAGAGAGGGTAAAAATTTTAAACCAAAGAAGGCATCAAGTAAAATTATCAAATTTATCTAGCAGTACCATTTCAGGTTATGTGAAGACCGAATATGGGGTTTTCACTTGCCAATTTGATATAGAATCTGGAATTCAATGCACATGCGGGCTTAAAAATGGGGTTTCGGATAACTTTATTAATGACGAGTTCTCATTTACCTTCTGCGACCATATTACTATTTTCCTTCTTTATTTAATCCAATATCCCGATCCTAAAATACAGAAGTATGTAGATTCCATTATTCCAAAATCCGTACGTAACCAATATATCCTGACCTATCTTTTTGAAAAAGGTTTGCTACTTCAGAATGAAGATGGGACGATAAAATGCTCTCAATTCGGAAAATTAATTATCCGTTTATATTTATATCCAGTTTCAGGAGTTTTAATTAGGTATAAGCTTGAGAAAGTAGAAATAAATAGTTTTAGCGATCTAATTAAAGAAGCATACGATATTCTAAAATCAGAGTATCGAGTTCGTGACAATAAAATGTTGGATCCCATCCTTGAATGGGCTGACGAGGAGCCTATAGAAGAGATATTGGAAAGGTATAATATCATGGCGGGCGATTTGTCTACTGTACGGGATAACGTGGAGAGAATTATAGTTTTTATAGGTAGAATCGCCCGGGATTTAAGTACCAATGGTATTGACTTACAAGAAAAGTTAATTAAGATAACAGAAATGGCAGAGACTCTTAGAATCCGTATTCATTATGGGATCCGAGAAGAATTATTTGACTTAGTACAGAGGTTAGATGGTGTCGCACGAGTAAGAGCGAGAATATTATACAAAGCAGGGTATCGAACTGCCTCCCAAGTGAAGAAAGAGGATCCTTACATATTAAATAAAAAAACAGGGTTAGGAATTAACCTATGTAAAAGAATTTTAAAGGATCAATAGAACATTTTTTTTCTTTATATATTTTTCTTGTATTGATTGGTAATAATAAAAAGTAATAGTTAGTGTAAAAAATGGTCTCTAAAACTCAAAAAGAGATTCTAAATCCAGATCTTAAAGATTCTAGCCCTGTCAAGAATGAGGAGGAAGAAATTGAGAATTTTTGTGATGAAAACTTTTCTATGCTTCAAAAAATCCACTCCATTCTTCTAAACTGTTCTAACATGTCCCAAAAACAAAAACGAGAATTTTGCCAAAATGAGAGATTTTTTATGAAACAATACCTACAAAAATTATTAAATAAAAGGCAAGGATGAGTATTTTTTGTTTATATTAACTTGTTATTTAATTTTGTTAAACCCAACATATGTGAAAACAGAATGAGTTCAAAATCTTTTAATAAGAATTATAAAGATGTTCTTCGTCGGGCTCTGGATATTAATGAGGAAAACGCATTTGACTTGAGCAAATTGATGACTCCCTTTTCAAGGATAACCTCTAAAGAGAGAATTGAATATATTTATTTGGGCCATGAAAAAATCCCATTCAAAGCACGTCATCCTACTTATCAATTAATTTTTCGAAACGAGTTTGTAAGAGTGATCAGAATTAAAAATAAAAGAAGAAATTTCAGTAGTGGTTCTACTAGATTTTCTGCAAGTTTTTAAGAATTAAAACCAAAAAGATTATAATTTAATTAGAAGATATTAGGCTTAAATTCACTTTAAATAATTGATCTTCCGATTTAATTAGTATTTTATTTCCCCTAAACTCTCGTGTGAGTAATTCTATATCAGATTTAGGTATATTATGCTTTTCTGCCATGAATTCTATCATATAAAGGGGGAATTCTTTATGAGAATTATGTAGTTCAATTAAGATTCTCTTGAAACTCTCAGTAAGATTATCAGTAAGATTATCTGTAATAGTAGATTTAGTTTCCTTTTCATTATAAATTACTCTAAAACCACTTACGGTTTGGAAATTAGGAATTTCACCCAGTTCTTTCAAAGCGAGCTCATGTTGTTTTTGTTTAACAAATTCTACAGCAGTAGTTATTCCTTTTACAATATCCCCTGATTTTTCTACTAAGCTAACAGTATGAGATCTTCCACAGCGCAAGCATTTTTTATTTTTTTTGATAGTTTTTACATACAGATACTGTCTACATTTTAAACACGCAAACACTAAATAAGGAGTTTCATCTTTTTTCCATTCATCTTCTTCCATAAGATTATTCAGTCCGTCTTATACTTTCCAATATATTTTTAAGCATGAATAATAATTCCTCTTCATTATCT
>CAZRBD010000266.1:2500-3380 GCA_964598265.1 uncultured archaeon | reverse complement strand
GTCGGGAGATACACCAGTCTTTTAATGTACTTAACCAACTTTTAAACCAACGTTCTCCGGCCCAATCCGGTACCCAATATATCTCTTTATTTTTCTCTAATAAGTCGGGGATAAGACTTTCAGTTTTGAAAAACCATTGATTTGTTGCACGATAAACTAGTTTTGAATCACAACGCCAACAGTGTGCGTATTCATGTTCAATTTCATTTGTCAAAATTAATGTTCCTTTTTCCTTTAATAAATCTAAGATTTCTTTATCCGCATCAAAAACAAATTTTCCTTCAAATTTGCCTGCCTCTTTAGTATAAATTCCTCTAATATCGACCGGAGTAAAAACAGGGATGTTATTAGCAACACCCACTTCAAAATCTTCTGGACCATGTCCGGGAGCGGAGTGTACTAGTCCTACACCTTCCGAAGCTGATACATATTCCTCAGATAAAATGATGGTATGAACTGTATCGCTTTCTTTCGCCAATTCTTTTTGAAAAGGAACTTCATCTATCAATGGATGAATATATCTCATTCCTTCTAATTCTTCTCCAAGGAAATCTTCTACGATTTTATATTTGTATCCTAATTCTCCTGATATAAGATGAACAATTGAATTCTTAGATAATATCCAATTTTCATTCAAATCTTCAATTTGTACTTTAGCATATTCAGCTATAGGATTTGCCATGATCGCCTCATTTGCAACTAGAGTCCATGGCGTAGTTGTCCATATTATAAAGTATGTATCTTCCATATCAGCTGATTTTATTTTTAAAAACAGACTTGTGTCAATTATATTCTTAAAATCATGTTCATGTTTAGCAAGCGCTGTGGCACATCTCGGACAGCAATTTAAAGGTCTGTAAGATGAGTATAAGAATGAATT
>CAZRBD010000266.1:0-2490 GCA_964598265.1 uncultured archaeon | reverse complement strand
CTTTTTTTAATGTCCACCATACTCCTTCAATATAATAATTATATAATGTGACATATGGATTTTCCCAATCCCAGAAATAACATCCTAACCTTTTAAACTGTTCATTCATTATTTTTAAATTCTTTAAAGCATACTCTCGGCAGTTTTTTATGAATTTATCTACTCCATATTCTTGGATCTCTTGTTTGTTTTTGATTCCCAATTCTTTTTCCATTTGAACTTCGATTGGTAATCCATGGGTGTCATAACCAGGAGTATCCATGACTTTAAAACCTCGCATTCTTTTGTATTTTATCACAAAATCTTTTAATATTTTATTCCAAGCAGTTCCAAGATGAATTGATCCTGTGGTGTAGGGGGGTCCATCTATAAAACGCCAGGGTTCTTTATCTTCCTCTTTTTTTTTTATCAAAGAATAAATATTTTCCTCTTTCCAAAATTGGAGTACACTTTCTTCTAATTCCTTTAAATTCAATTTTTTATCCAAAACTTCCACGAAGATCACCTTGCCGAAAATGTGAATGTTTAGTATAAGGAGTTCAAATTAAAAAATTTAATGAATCCTATTAAAAAACTATATAAACGAGTTATTAACTTTGAATAAATTTAAAAAACAAAAAAAATCAAGACATTCATTATATCAAAAGTATTAATTATTTGCGTTTTTATCTAAGACAGAAGCCACATTTACCAAATGACTTAATAGTCTGTTCCCAGCAATGGTCATGATAGGCTCTATTACAATGGGGGCATTCCGCATGACAATATTCGTCACCAGCTATTTTTTTAGTGCAACTTGGGCATTCAATTTTATGGCAGATCACACAAGAAACAACAGATACTTCAAAAATCTTCTTGGAAATTAGATTAAATAAATCAATTAGATAGCTAAAAGGAGTCCATTTATTAAAAAAATCATCAAATGACGTGTGCAAATCATTTTTAATTTTCTCGTGAATTTCGAGTTCAAATTCGTTAACTACTTTTACTTCAGGCATTTTCATAGGGTAATCAATCGGTAATTCAATTTGAAAATCAAATGTTAAGTCTTCAGTTTTCATTTTACCTTTCATTTCTACATTTAAAGTTGCTGTATTGTGATCATATTTAATGTTTTTATAATGGTCTTTTAGAAGATCAATTTCAAAATTAATCCTTGAGTTTTTATCTACAAGCCATGATATTTCTCTTACAATCTCGACTGGTTCTGATTCTTTTTCTACCCAATTCTTATAAGAATTTAAATCAGAAAGTGGTATATTAATAATCTGCTCTAAATCCGGGGATAAATTAATAATAGGAGGACCTGGATACGCTTTTAAATCAATTTCCATAGAATATTCTTTAAACCCATAAGTTAATAAATGGACATTTAAGCTTGTTAAACTATCAGCAACCTTTTTACTTTGATATTCCCCTGATATTTTTTTAGATTGGCTTTCTATATACTTTATGAAAAATAATTTCTTCTCCACTTCATGTAAAATATTCACAATATGAGGTGGTTTTTTAGAGTTCCATTTCTTTAATGTATCTAACGATTTATTAGGATCTCCCAATATACTTTTCACCTCATCTGGATAAGTAACAACTGGTTTTTTCGGATATTCTGAAAAATATATAGCAATTATAAAGGTTTTAGTTAGAGTTATAGTGATATAGATATTTATGTCAGTAGGTTTAGGGCCTCGTTGATCATACGCATATTCTTGTTGAACTAACCCTAATTCAGTACTAAGTTCTATGCTTAATTGGTCACCCTCATTATAAAATATATCTTGAACAGGTAATTTAGACGAATCGTTGAATATTTCTGTAGGGTGAATATTCGTATCTGTAACGGAGTTTACATATGGTTCTTCATTATAAATTAAGTCATTATAAGGATCTGAAGGCAAGGCATACTTTTCGACTTCAAAGTCAGAAGGATATGCATTTAGATCAGGAGTAATATATTCCTCTGTTTCCGTTGTTTCTTTTGGGATTTGCTCTGGTTTAAGAGGGATTACTTGATCTCCTGAAATTTGTTTAGAAACTCCTAAAGCCTCTTCTATTTTAGCTTTTAGTTCTTGGAGAACACTCCCAACTGAGGAACTAGGAACCCAATCTTGGATACTTTTAAGTTGTATTGTTCCTAACAATTTTTTTATTTCTTCAAGATAAATCAATTGAGGTGGTAAATTCGGGAAATTATCATCAAACTTGATTTCTAACTCAAATTTTTTTTCTTCACCTTCATAGACATACCCATATAGATGAGATATATTTCCCGAGACCATCCAAAAGGAAAATTCTTTAGCAATTTGCTGAGCTTCTTTTAAAATTCTCTGTTTATCCATTATTTTCACTGTTAGAAATTTGAAAATTTCTCACTATAATAAAAAATAGACTTTCTTCTTAAAAATATTTACAAAACTTCTTAAAATTAAAATAGATTACAGTTCTAATTAGCTATATTTAACACCAAATCATTGGTACTCTATATAACCC
>CAZRBD010000265.1:0-3417 GCA_964598265.1 uncultured archaeon | reverse complement strand
CATTGAACTCTGTTTTATCGGTGATTTCTTTAACTGTTAATTCCTTTTCTTTCAATAGTTCCAATACTTTATATTTTTTTGACATTTTACACACCCTTATACATAAACCGTCATTAAATATTCATAAGATTGATATACTTCTTGAAATTCTTTCCCTATTTTAGCATAGTGAGGATTTAAATCTGGATGTGTAGATTTTGCTTTCTGTCTAAAAGCTTTTTTGATATCTAATCGAGTGAGCTTCTCAGGATATAATCCTAAGATTGAAAAGTGCTTGAAATAGTTTAAAATGTTCCTTATTTTAGTTTCTTTATTATATCCGTACAATTCAAATTTCTTATTGATTAAAGTTAGATCCTTATAACTCAGATTATTAACAAAAGATTTGAAATTACCACATAAAAGAACGTGTTTAATTTCTTTTTCTAATTCAGGAAATCTTTTCTCATTATAATCTTCTGCTAAATAGAGATAAACCGTTCTTTCAGATTTCCCGACAGCTTCAGCAATATATGATACAGAAAAACCCTCATTTCTAAATTCAAGAGTTTTTTTCTTCGCTTGTTTTTTATCCATATATTTTATCACATCACTTTTTTAGTATGTTATTATTTGTTATTTTAATAAAAGAAGTTTGAGTATTTAAATGTTATTATTTGTTATTATTTCTAATTGAATAACAAAAATGTTATTTTTATATAAACCCATTCTTTGGATTAATCTTAATTATTAATATTAAGAAAGGTAAATTTTTATTCAGTAAGGTAAGAATTCATTATAGATCACCCAAATTAAGAATATTTTTATTATTATTTATTATTTTAAACATTTTGGAAAAACTTTTGGGATTTCATATATTTTCCATTCAGTAAATATGACTTAATAAATGATCTTTCTTCCATGAAATTCTCATGAAAAAGACAATTGAAACCATCCTTTCACGATGAATATAGTTTAAAAATGCGCCCTCCGGGAATTGAACCCGGGTCCTCGGGTTGGAAACCCGAGATTCTAACCACTATACTAAGAGCGCCTAATCCTTATTCGATTAAAATCAGTAAATAATAAAGTACTTAATTTCTTTTAACTTTTCTGCTTTTAGCAATGTTAGTTGATGTTGTGGGAAAGTTCATAAATATTAATAAGCTTGCTTATAACCACCCAAGCATCTAAAGGATATTGTGAAATAGATATAATTCTACGCGATAATTTTAAGATTTCATTGGAGAAAGTAGCTTTTTGAAATCCTCCGATTATAGCGATATAGTTTTCTGATATATCCAAAGATGATATTGATTTATAAATCTCTATTCTTTTTCCTTTATGAGAGAAAATATCAATTTTCGGATTGTTGAAGGAATTTATTAGCTCATCTAAATTTTTTGAAATAGAAGTAATAAGCAATTCATCTCCAATATCAATCTTCCCATCAATTATTAATTTTGCCATTAAGCCTTTAAATCTATTGTAATTCCTGGCAATTCGAACTTCTGGATTGAATTTGAAAATCTTATTGTTAATTGTGTGTAAATATAGTTCTATATTCCCAGATTTATTTAAAATTGAGCCCAAAACGCTGAGTAAACATAGGTGACTTATATCTGGGCGTCCTCTTTTTTCTCTATTCTTCAAACTTTTCATGGCGGAAAAATGTAAAGCATTATCCAGTAATTGTGAAGAATATATACTTGATGACATATTTTTTTTTACAGCAGGATGATTTCTAATGTGTTTAGGAATTAACTCTAGCCCACATTCTGCTAATATAATTATTAATGGCATTTCCAATTCCAAATTTACTTTCTTAATATATTATCGGAAATTTGATTATTTTTTAATTTAATGAAATATCTTGTAGTTATGTTACACTCAAGACACGTTAAAGATACGTGAGAACCTTTACCTTTATGTGAATGTAATCTATATCGAGAATTTAATCCTGGATATAGGAACATCTTACAATGATGACATATACGTTTTTTCCATTCAGGAGGTATTTTTATCTTAGCTCTTTGAGCATAACGTCTAGCTAAGTAAGAATATCTATTTGCTAGTTCTTTTCTATTAGGGAAGATCTCATTAGCTCTTTGAAATAAATAAATCATTCTTGAATAAGCTATTTTTTTTATAATCCTTCTAGGATTTCTTCTATTTCTAGGCATTGAAATAATTTATATCATATATCATATTTTTTCAAATTTTTTTAAAGAAAGAATGAAAATTCTCCCTCTCACATCTATTAAATATGAGTTTGTTTGGCTCGATACTTCAATAGCTATCTCTTTGATATTCGATTTATTTGCGGCTGTTTTTAATGCTTTAACTTTAATGATTTTATATCTTTTTAATAATAGAATTACATGTACAATAAATTTATTACTAATTCCTTTTTTACCTAAAATGCAATGTGGAGGTGATATTAAAGTTTTTTTAAATTCTTCTTTATAATCCATCGTTCCAGAAACATTAAATGCGAAAAATTTTTAATTTATTATGACTTTTAAAACGTATCATAATTTATAAAGAACTATTGAATTAAAGATTAATATGTCAATTTACGTTGTTCAACCTGAGAAACTCATTGAAGCCATAGCAGAAAAACTAAGGGAATTTCCGGAAATTGAAGCTCCCGAAGGATCAAAGTTTTGGAAAACAGCTTTTTTTAAAGAGCTAGCTCCCCTTGATTCTGAGAGTTTCTGGCATGTCCGATGTGCTTCAATACTCAGGAAGATAAAAAGATTAGGTCCTATTGGAGTGAATAAACTCAGAAAACTATATGGTGGCAGGAATAGAGGGGGATCTGGACGGAATCACTCCGCAAAAGGTAGTGGTAAAATAATAAGAGTCGCTCTGCAACAATTAGAGAAGGCAAAATTAATTGAAAATAAAGCCAAGAAAGGAAGAATAATAACTCCTGAAGGGACTAGTCTATTAGAGAGCACAGCATATAACATTTTAAGACAAAAAAGTTAATATATCAAAAGCCTAGGAGATTTTATTGAGCGACGATGAGGAATTAGATGCGATTAGAAGAAGAAGATTAGAAGAATTACAACAACAAGCAGTACAACAACACGTAGCCGAAGATCAACAAAAAGACTATGAGAATAAAAAATATTTGATTATGAGGAAGATTTTAAGCCAAGATGGGCGTCAGAGATTAGAAAATATAAGGATTGTAAAACCACAATTTGCTGAACAAATAGAGATGCAGCTTATTCAATTATTCCAATCAGGGAAACTAAGAGGAGCAACTCCATTACCAGATAAAGCCTTTAAAAAACTACTGGAACAGATATCTTCATTTGATAAGAAAAAAACATATAATATTAAAAAATAATTAAAGTTCATAATTTAAAGAAGATAAAACATTAACAAGACAACGAATATAAAGCTACGATGCAAGTTATCAAGGTG
>CAZRBD010000264.1:0-3428 GCA_964598265.1 uncultured archaeon | reverse complement strand
AGGAGAATTCTCAACACTCCTTCAAATGGTTCGATTAGGCCCTTCAGCAAGTAATAAACAACCATGGCGCATTATAAAAGAAGTAGATAAAAATATTTTCCATTTCTATATAGTCTACTCCAGATCTGGTAATACACAGGGTTATAATATGTTCAGAAGGCTTGATATTGGGATAGCAGTGAGTCATTTTAATCTCAGTGTTCAAGAATTAGGAATTCAAGGGAAGTGGTTTATAGATGAACCTGATATTTTAGGATCTGAGGATTTTTTATATATTATTTCTTGGAAAGGAGATAATTAATGTATAGTAATTTTTTTTCTCGCACTAGTACTTAAAATAAGGAATATTTATAGTTATTATAAAATAAGGAGTTGATAAAAAATTCTTCTACACACAACATATTATACAGCAATGAGGGACTTATTAGGTCCAATTTTATATGTTCTTATGGCATTGGCTGCTGCTGCTTATTTAGTAGTAGCTTTACTAATTGCGAAATATATGCATAAAGATGCCATAAAAAGAGGCATTAAAAATTCTGAAATCTGGTTATTAATGGGCTTTTTCCTTAACGTGATAGGATTAATACTATATGTTTTCGTTAGGAAAAACTACGATGAGAACCGATCCTAATCCTTTTTTTTGAAAAAAATTAATTTTTAACTATTTTCTTTTTTCTTTTTTCTATTGAATTTCAGATTTAGATAAGAATATTATATTAGAATTAAGATCTGAATTCTAACGATCTCATATATATGATAATGCATTTGTTCCTTAATTTCCCATAATTTCCCATCCCATCCCATCCTTTGTTAAAATCAGATGGCATATTTTTATCATGTAACTCATTAAATTCCTGTCTTATATCTATATATAATACTCAAAGTTTTAGATTATGATTTATTTAAAGAGCTAGGAAAAGATTATTAACAAGATATTTATCCTCAATTTCCTGATTTCAGCTTGAATATCTGAAAATTAAAAAGTTTTTATTGGAAGTGAGAAAAAAAAAGCCGAGCCACCATTTCTACCTCCTGATTCAAACCAAATCTTTCCACCATGTAATTTTATGATTCTTTTTGAAATATATAAGCCTAAGCCTGTTCCATCGATTTCAACATCGAATCCTTGACCAAACCTCTCAATTTTTCCGAATTTTTTGAAGACTTGGGTTTTTTCGTTTTCCGTGAAACCAATTCCCGTATCATGAATTTTGAAAATAACTTCATTATTTTTTAACTCAGTTTGAATATTTATTTTTCCATTTGGAGGAGTATATTTGATTGCATTGCTCAATAAATTAGAAATTACTTCGTACATCTGTTCTTTATTAAATCTTGTCATAATTTTATCTTCAATTTTTATAGTAAGCGTATGATGCTTCGATTTAATAAGAGGTGAAAATTCACTTAAACAGAATTTAATGAGAAACGACAAATCCTCCAGAGACATTTGTGGTTTTAACTTACTCGATTCTAATTTGAAGCCTACAATTAGAGTTTTGATAATATCTTCAAGTCTTTGGCAACCATGATCAATCTCTATTAACATAGAATTTATATCCTTGTTAAGTTCTTCCTGATGTAGTGTTAGCAAAAGGTTGCTGTAACCTTTAATTGAAATCAATGGTGTTTTTAATTCATGAGACGCTCTTCTAAGAAATTCTGATTTTAATTCGTTTAATTTTTCTAACTTATTCACATGTTTTATTTGTTGTATATGGTAAAATTGAAAAACCGCGCTTAATGTGAAGATAGTGCCGAAAGTTATAATACGAATTATAAATTCATGAATTTCATGTAAAAATTTATGGTTATAAAAGAGTAATAGTTCAATTATGAGGAACATTGTACTACATATAAGACCAATAATTATTATTTTATATTTTCTGACAGGGATTTTTTTCATATTTGATTAATAAAAAAAAAATTGTGTATTTAACTTTTTCTACATATATGAGCCCTTTTCAAAAAAACATATCAATATTCCTACACTCTCTCGATTTAAACTTAAATATTTCTCAAGGATATGAGTATTTTGAGAACCTTTTGTTCTCAGGCATCAATAATAACGATCTAATGTATGAAGTAAAAGTTTTACTTAAATAACCCATGCGTTAAATTTATAATATTTAAATACATATTTTTATATATATACCTTAAAGTAATGTTTTTTAAGTATATATCTAAAATAAACTCCGTGAATTTAATGGAAGAACAATCAATGGAAATTAGTTATAATCTTGGGGCTGGGATATTAAAAATGGACGATATTGACAAAAAGATAATTACATTAATTCAAGAAGATCCTAGCATGAGTCATTCTAAAATTGCCAAAATGGTTAAGAAAAGCCAGCCAACAATTGGTATAAGAATTAAAAAATTAAGGGAATCTGGAATCTTAAAAATTCAACCAGGGATTAATTTTAAAAATGCAGCTATAACTTTAGTAGTAGTACGTTTGAGAACAAAAAATCCACAAAATCTTTTTGAAATGGTAAAACATTGCCCTTTTATGTTAAATGCATTTAATTTAAGTGGAAAGTATAATATTTCAGTATTTTTAGCTAGCTCAGACATTAGACAACTCTATGATGTTGTAAATAATCATTTTAGGGCCAATTCAGAGGTTCAAAAAGTTTCAATGGATATCATTACCAATATTGCACAAGATTTTATTTTACCGATGGATATTTATTCTAAAGCATTTATTTTGCCACTTGAAAGTCGAAGTGATACTTACTGTGAATATTGTAAGAAAGCAATAATGAATTAATTTACATCAGTGAGAATAGCCTTTCTTGTCAATGAAAAGGGCAATTTTCTAATATATCTCTATATATATAGTAAATAAAGGGTAATCATTTTTTTATCAATAGTACATTTGCTCTAATCTACAGGTTTACGTGTATATGTTAAAAATGTCAAGTTTAAAGAAAGGATTCCATTTAAAAAAATTCTTAGATTTTGATAAAAACGATAAAAATTTTTATATAAACTACTAACTCGCGCCGCTCACCTGGATCATGATTTAAATTTGAATCCTTCGGTGTTATCATGATTTCGATAAGAATAATATTTAAGTATATACTTACATATATATACTTAGAAGTGATTAAATGATACTTAACGTGATGCAAACAGAACATCATATGATGGATTGGTGGTTTGATTTATTTGGACCCTTTGCGTGGCTTTTCATGATATTTGGAATGGTAATTTATTTTTTAGTTAGCATAATAATTGCTTACTATGTCCATAGAGACGCTATAAGAAGAGGAATAAAAAATTCTGAAATTTGGTTACTTATTGGTTTGATTTTAAATGTGTTAGGGTTACTTATCTATATATTAGTTAGAAGAAATTATGATGAAGACATATCTCCTATAAACCCTAAGGAAGTGAGTAAATAATATGTATTATCAGAA
>CAZRBD010000263.1:0-3432 GCA_964598265.1 uncultured archaeon | reverse complement strand
AAATAAATAAGAGTATAACTAATTATTATTTAATTTCAATTTTAAATACAATTTTATAATATATATTTTAAGGATGAAATAAACATGCCAAGAGCAGCAAGAAAGGCTATTGATAGAGATCCTGACCCATTGGACGCGTATAGTACTTAATAATTTAATTAAGTACGCGAATAGTATTTGGGATATCAGGATAGCCAAGATGATTTATTACGGTTTTATAGTAGGCACGGCGATTCTCGTACTTGGGGTTTGGGGATTGATTTTAAGATTTTTATTCGCTCAAGGTGCATGGGCTCTTTTTTTAGATATAGGTATAGGATTCCAAATAGCGATAATTATGGGAGCAGTTACAGGTCATTTATTCTTACTTGTACTATTTTACACCCTATTTAGGGGAGGTATGGTGAAATTATGTGGAGTGTTGTTTAAAGATAGGCGGATTGCTAAAAAGTGGGAGGACTATGATGCCCTAAGGCTACTTGTAGGTATTGCGTTATTAGGAGTATATATAACATTGACCGCTCTTCTAGTGGGAATTCTCCCCAATGTATTCTTCGATACTCTCTGGGGACTTTGGATATGGATGTTGGATAATTTTGGAGTTCCAGAATGGATTTTAATCGCCGGGTTAACAATTTTCATCTTTATTGGTTTTATATTTATCGGGCTCATCCTTTGGAATAAGGGTGTATTCTGGGTATTAAGTAAAGTAAAAACAATTGAAGAAGAAATAGAAGTCGAAGAGCAAATTAAAAAAGATGCCTTGAAAGAAAAAGACGAGAGAGCTTTGAGATCGATTTTTAAGAAAGAGACCGGTTTAAAACCAATCCACCACGGTAAAGAGACTAATAGTTATATTGCTTGGAAGAAGGAGCATAAAGTTTAAATTTTATTTTTTAACATTTTATTTTTTTAAAACTTTCATATATTATTGAGTTTTAACTTGGTAGTATTTTTTTAAGTTCCACAAATAAAAAGAGTTTAAAAAAATTGATTTTCTTTTAAATTTTATCGAAAAGAGCTATTTACGCATCATGCGTGGATTTCGGAAGAGATCGAGCTCTTGTTTTGGTATTTTGTAGGATGAAGTTGCTGTTTTCTTCATTTTTTTATATAATTTCTCAATCATTTTCTCAGTGTCTTTCATAAAATTACAGATCAGCCCAAATAGAATCATATAAAAGACAAATGATTTGTCTTTTGCATAAGCTTCTTCGAAAATTTCTATTTCAAAATTCTTTTGTATTCGTTGTCCATCGACTCTTGCAATTTTATCTTTACCTAAAAATATGTCATAATTTCTGCCTGGTCCTACAACTCCCCTACACATTATCATTTGAAGGGCATCCCCTGGTTGTTCAGGGAGAAGTGGAAATGTCCATCGTGTGCCCCAAAGTCTCCAGCCTCGTACAACTCGTGCTAATGAGTGAGTCCTTGGGATTTGCATGAAGAAAACTGGAGCAGGTCGTTTAACCTCATAACTTTGAACAAGGGAGTGAGTAATACTAAGTTCAACCCCACCCTTAAAACTACCTCCTTTTGGTTGTGAGTCAATAGATTCCTCCATTATGGCGAAAATTCGACAGATTAATCTTTTCGGTCCTTTTTCTTCCTCCCACTGAACCTTGTTAAAAGCGATGATATACTTTTTTTTATCATCTACTTCAATCACACCCTCAATATCGAAGTTTTTGCTAAAATATCGCGTTTTTGCTTGATATTTGAGTTGTTGATGGATTCCAAGCTCTTCTGCATGTAATTTTGTTCTCCAAAAATTAACCTTTATCTTTTTATAAACTGCTTTTTTAGGTATTGGAGGAGAAACAGGAGCTTTAGTTGCTGTCTTCTTCGTTCCTTTTTTTGTCTCTTTTTTCGTTTCTGTTGTTGATTTTTTCTTTGCCATGTTGAAATTCACATGTTTTAACTTTAATTTTATAATTTTAAATTTCTTTTATTAAATTTAATTTCATTAGGATAATTAATAATGTTTATTCATTTTAAATTTGTTTAGGTAGGTCTAGTATGAAATTTAGGAACTCATATTTTAGCTTATTTAAAACGATACCTTATTTACATACAGAATTTTAATTTGATAATTAAGAAGATTTCTATTGAAACTAAATTTAAGACTAAGCTCATGATTAAAAGAGAGAATAATATAAGTATCTTTTTGTAGAGTCTATAATTAAATAATATGTTTACATAAATTTATAAATGTATACTTCGTTAATATATTAGATGGCCGTTATAATTTGCGATTCTTCATTCATAATACTACTATCGAAACTCGAATTGTTAGATTTGGTTATAAAAATATTCGAGAATATTTTAATACCTCAAAGTGTCTTTATTGAATCAGTCGAGCAAGGAAAAAAATCAAAAAAAATGGAATGCTTTTTTCATTGAAAAACGAATTATTGATCAAAATATTATTGTGGAAAAAATAAAAGATTTAACCGAAAAAGAGAAACTCATGAGAAATTTTAATCTACATGAAGGGGAATCGGAAACTTTAATTTTATATTTAGAAAAGAAAGCAGATATTTTAGGTACTGATGATTATAAAACATTAAAAGTATGTAAAATTTTTAATATTACATATTTAACGACTCCATTGTTTATTTTTCTATGCTATTCAAAGAAAAAGCTTTCAAAAATTAGGTCAATTTTAAAATTTGAAGAATTACAGAAATTTGGATGGTATAAAAAAGATTTAACTTCAGAGTTTATAGATAGAATAGAAAATTCAGAGGTCTAAAAAATGGGTAAAGTCATATCTGTAAGAATTAATGAGAATTTAGAAGAAATTATTAAGAGATATTCCAAAGAGAAAAAAGAAGAACAATCAGATATAATAAGAAATTTAATTAATAACGGTAGTGTGTACTTAGCAATAAAGGGGTATGCAAAAGGAGAATATTCAATTGGAAAAGCGGCATATCTATCAAATCTCTCATTATCAGAATTCATGGATTTGATAATGGATTTAGGAATTAGATCTAAGATAAGCAAAGAAGATTTATTAGAGGGTTATGAGAATTTAAAAGATTTTTTTTAAAAAACTAATAAAGTTCTTTTAAGGCACCTAATGAATTTGAGGTTAGATCTCATATTACATATTAAAAACAAGTATTATTTATTGAAATAATCTGCTGGCAGCTCACAGGAATCAGAATCGCAAAATTTTTCACCTATGGCCCTATCTTTTGTTTCATCTAAGGATAAAGGCTTAAGATTACGAGTTAATTCTTCGTATTTTTCTTTTGTAATTTCTTCATAGGGAGCTTGCTTGTATCCATGCTCTTTTATTGGTAAGAAACTGACACTCTTTAATTTATCTTCATAACATTCAAGAACATGTTTAATTTGGTCAGCCTCATCTTGAGTAAATGTAATTGTTATGGATACTTGATTGTCTGACCAGTGATGCTG
>CAZRBD010000262.1:0-3455 GCA_964598265.1 uncultured archaeon | reverse complement strand
ATTCTAATGATTAAAATGCCCTAAATTTATTAAAGCGATGTTGTTATAGGTGTAAATTATGGTAATACTATTATTAAAAAGAATTTATAATTTATATCGGCATGCCTCATAAATTGCGTTATTTATTTCTTCCCACCGTTTGCCATTATCTATCGCATTAAGTAACGTGTTACTAATAAAATTCACAACCAAATCTAAACGAGGGTCACAATAGTTTTTAGCGCACCTTAATCCGCCATGTCCAAAAGTATCAAGAGAACACGACAATCCTAAAGCTTTTCCTTTAAAAAATCCATAACCAAAATCCGGTCTTAAATCTTGATATCCCAATGTCGGAAGGCTTAAAATATGATCCGTGATGCCTTTTCGATGAGTTTCAGTAAAGAAGTCTAATGTTCGTTTTTTAATTATACGTACTCCATCAAGAGATTCTCCTCCATTCCAAAGTGCTTTATAGAATTTTCCCATATCATATGCTGAACTAAATCCCGAACTTCCTGGTAATTTTATAGGATCAGGATAATTTCCAAAAAGATTATCAAATTTACTCCAGTGCACATAGTCCGGTTCAGTATCTTTAATTGCTAAGCGATTTCCTAGGTCATTTGACCTCTTTAGAGGCATCCCTAAACATGTATCATTCATTTTAAGTGGTTTGAAAATTTCTTCCTCGAGATATTTTTCAATTCGACGCCCGTCAATCAATCGTATAATTTCACCTAAAACTAACCAAGATGACGTTCCATGATATCCACATTGAGTCCCTGGTATATACTCTGCTTTTTCACCATAAATATCTTTTAAAAAATCATCGATAGTATTAGATTTGTTTCTTTCATATTGAAACATAGGAAATCCAGCTTCATGTAACAAAATATATTCGATTGTACAAGTCTCTTTACCGTTAGTAAATTCTGGAATAATACTTTGAACAGTTTGATGTAATTTTAGTTTGTTTTGCTCTATCAACTGAGCTATTGCTAAAGTAGTCCAGGGTTTTCCGCTTGAAAAGATATGTAATACTGAATCTCTTTTCATTGGTACACCAGGACGAGCTTCACCTAACGCTACATTCATAACGGTCTCGCCTGAACGCGCTATATGAAGTTGAACTCCTGAATGCAAACCTTTTGATAATTGTTGTCGTAGGATATGGATAATATTTTTTGACCCAGTTCTATCAAATCCAACTTTTTCAGAATTTTCAGCAATTCCACCGTCAACGTGATTATCTGGCATTATATAATAACATTAGAAAATTATAAAAAATTTTTTTTGAATTTCTAAAAGATGTTTTTGTGTAAGAAAATTATTATTATCTCAATAAAAAAAGGAAAAAAAAATTTATCAAAAAGAATTTTTTATTCGTAAACTAATAGTGGCTTATTGAGTTTACTCTCAAACTTAAAAATTTTGACATTTTTCTCTTCTACGTTGGATTCAGCACAGTTCCAACCATAGTTGTTTCGATCATCTAAAAAAATAACTCCTGAGGCGAGTTCATGTTTCACACCTAATCCATCACAATATTGCACTTTTTTTTCATCACCTTACCTTAATTCTATTCTTGAACAAAAACTTAACAAAAACTTCAAATCTTAAACAAACAATTATTTTTTGGTTCAAGAATAATTTTATTTTGTTAAGTAACATATCTATTCTATCTATATAAACCTTCCCCATATTTTTCCCACTTGAGTTAATGATTGGAACATAATTATAATCCGACAAAAACTGAAATTTGCTTAGAAAAAATGAATAGAAATTCATTTTATTGTAGTTTTCATGAAAGTTGTTCACTTTTTATTGATCTATTATTTAAATTTAACGAAAACTTCTAAAATTTGTTTAGAAAAATATTTATAAAAACTAAAAGGTGTAATAATTGATAATTTACCAACTATGCACATGCATTATTCTGCAAAAATTAATATTCCAAAAAGCAAAAAACTATTGATAATACTACATACATTCTGTTATAAGAGGTTCTAAAATTGGACGAAGCTTGGTTTTCAGCAACACTTAAAAGTTTAGGCGATGCAGTAATCGCTACCGATAAATTCGGGAATGTCCAATTTATAAATCCCTTTGCCGAGTCTTTAACAGGATGGAAGCAAGAAGAAGGTATAGGAAAACCTTTAGATTCTATTTTTAATATTATTAAGGAAGAAACGCGCATTCCAGTTGAAAATCCCATTTCGAGGGTGATTCGGGAAGATAAAGTTATCGAGTTGTCTAATCATACTATTTTAATAGCTAAAAACGGAAATGAAATACCGATCGCTGATAGATATGCCCCCATAAAAGATGAAAAAGGGATAATTATAGGTTCCGTTTTAATCTTTCGAGATATTACTACGCAAAGGAAGACAGAAAACGCTTTAAAAGAAAGAATGAAGGAACTCAAAGCATTTTATGAACTTTCTGCAATTATGGAGGAACCTGATATTACTCTAAGGACTTTAATGCAAAAAGTTGTTGATATGATTCTGAAATCCATGCAATATCCAGAAATAACATGTTCTAGAATCAAATTTAGAGACCAAGAGTTTAAAACAGATAATTTTCGAGAAACCAAATGGGTTTTAAAAAGCGAAATAAAGGTAATGGGTGAATTAAAGGGATCATTTGAAATATTTTACCTAAAAGAGAAATCAGATATTGATGAAGGTCCATTTTTAAAAGAGGAGAGAGCATTACTTAAGGCTCTTAGCGAGAGAATTGGAAAGATTGCTGATCGTATGGAATCAGAACAAAAATTGAAAGCATCAAAAGAAACAGAATATCATGAGGCTTATAATCGCGCAGAATTTTACAAGGATTTATTCACTCATGATATTAACCATATTTTACAAAACATAAATTTAGGAGCAGAACTTAGTGAAATGCATATAGGGGATCTTGAAAAATTAAAAAAATATCATGGTGTTATCATAGATCAAGTCAAAAGAGGAGCAAAATTAGTCTCTAATATTCGCAAGCTTTCTAAACTTGAAGAAGACGAAATATCGATAAAACAAATCGAAATTTGTAGTATTTTGGAAAAATCAATTGATTATATAAAAAACTCTTATCAAGACAGAAACATGAGTATAGAAGTCGAATCTATTGCCAAAGAACTCTATATTAAAGCTAATGAACTTTTAGAAGATATATTCGAAAATATACTGATTAACGCAATAAAATATAACGAAACTCTGAAAGTGGAAATAATCATAAAGATTTCAAGAGAGAAAAAAGAAGAAATAAACTACCTTAAAATGGAATTCATAGATAATAGTATAGGAGTAGATGATTTTAGGAAAAAATTAATTTTTCAAAAAGGACACATCGAAGGAAAAGGCGTTCACGGACTGGGTATTGGATTATCCCTAGTTAAAAAAATTACTGAAAGCTATAATGGAAAAATATGGGTCCAGGATAGAGTTAAAGGAGATCATTCGAAGGGAAGTAAC
>CAZRBD010000261.1:0-3551 GCA_964598265.1 uncultured archaeon | reverse complement strand
AAAAACACTCTGCTTCTTTTGGTTTATTTTGGGATTTTCTTAAATTTATTAATATTTTTATTATCTTAAGGGGAGATCCATCCGAGCCATCTTTATATTTTCCTCTTCCAGCAAAACAATCAAAAATATATAGTAATATTGGTTTATATCTATTCTTAAAGTAAATCAAGAAGGAAATATCTTACATCAAATTTACAAACTTGATTTTGGAGATTTTCCAGATGACTTATCAATGACAGGTACTTCCTCAAGCCCGTTTAAAAGATCAACAAATTTAGTTTCTAGGAGGGACTGGTTAGTAGGCATCAATTTAGTTTCATTTATAACATCAACTAATACTGAAAAAGCTTCATATTTGTGCTTATAGTGTACCTCATCTAACTTTAATAGTAATGTATTTAGTTTCGTTTCAATGAGAGAACGATTATCCTTTATAAGTTGTGTCCTTTAAATTCCTATAATTAACTCAGAAAATGCATGCAGCGCTTCCTGAAATTGTCCTAATACAAAGTGGAAATTCTATCCCCCATTCTCTAATTTTATTAAAAATTGTATTAAATTTTACTTTCATTAACTTGGTTCCTCGTAAACTGTAAATAAAATCAAATAAAGCCATTTACTCAAAATCACATTTTAGTACAACGAAGATATCTAAAAAATTATCAAAGTTAGCTTCCAATAACCCGGTGCCATTAACTTTTTTTGCTAAATTAATTAATGCTCTAAATCTATCTCCAAGACTTAGATAATAAGAGATATCTAGAAGTTCAGGAACTAGGTCACCCATCAACTCAGTACCTTCAAATTTTTTTATCAAATCAGTAAATGTAGAATATTTTTCACTTTCAGTGAGATTATAAAATCTCTGAGATATTGAAATTTTTTAGATATCTTAAGAGTATGTGAATTTATAAATACAAGATCTATTAAAATAATATAGATAGAAATTTGAAAACATAATGTAAGAAATTAGTACTATAGAATAAGGGGATTTGATATCTATACAAAATAAATATCAATGAAAAGGAAATCAATAAGAGAAAAATTTGGCCAAAATATTAATATAAGTGGATTAAAAATGAAAAAAATACGATATCCTACTGAAAATGAGCAAGAAGGGATGACCAAGCTAGAGAATTTAGTTAGACATTATCCATTTCATTTTTTGAAGGTATACAACGAATTTAAACAAGATCGAGAATTCCCTATGTATCAAATAATTATTTCTTGTAAGATGAAAGGATTTTCAATTCCCTCTTCAAATTATTATATGCGAGATATGATGAGATATAGAGGATTAAATACAGATGATATCAATCAATTTGAAAATTTAATTATTAATCATCTTAAATCTCTAATAGATGAAATAGGATATACAGAAACCAAGGAATATTTAGAAATGAATAATTCATTTAAAGAACTTAATATATGGACTGAAGAAATGCATAAAAGATTGAGTCAATTTGATAATGATGGCGGGTGGAAAAAAGTTGGAGTGGATGACTACCGAAGAACCGAAGAAATTTTAGAAAGAGAACATAGATATATTGGGACGAAAAATGATGTAAGTGTAAAATTCAAACAAACTTTTGGTTTTCGAGACTTATACCCAAGAGAAGAGACATACCAGAATCTTACTACTTCA
Source organism: uncultured archaeon (assembly GCA_964598265.1). Lineage (GTDB taxonomy): Archaea > Asgardarchaeota > Lokiarchaeia > Sigyniarchaeales > SOKP01 > Loki-b32. The sequence continues at coordinate 1,906 of CAZRBD010000261.1, read as the reverse complement.
GAAGAATTTGATGAGATTATTTCTGATATATTAGAGTTACTCGGAAAGGGATCATACAAATGCAATGGTGGAAAGGTTCGATTAACTGGATCTTCGGTAGAAGATATCGAAGAAAGTCGAATCTATTCTTCCCTTCAAAAATATCCCAGAGTATTAAAAAATATGGATGATGCATTGGAACATAAAATTAAGAAGAAGTGGAACGATGTCGCATTGTATTGCTGTAAAGCCATTGAATATTTTTATAAAATAATATTAGGTAATAAAAAAAAATATGAAAAATTAACACTTAGATCATTAATAGACGAAATAAGGAGAAGACGAAATAAGTTATTAAAAATTGATGATACTGTGTGGCTGGGAGTTGATAAATTATTACAATCATGTGTTAATTTGGTGGGAACAATACGAAATTCCAGAGACTCAGGTCACGGAAATGATCGAGACGTTGAAAAATGGGAAGGTCAATTGGTATACAGTTATACAATCTTATTATTGAGAACTCTATTACAAATTATAAAATGATTAAAAGAATCCACTTTTCTGATTCTTAATATTTACGTCAACGTTTTTAATAGTTTAAACACGTTAATGTTTTGAGGATATTTTTAAAAAAAAAAAATTGATCATCAACTTATTTTATATATTTAATATTTATCTCTTCAAAAATCGTAAGAGAGATTGTGAAGTTAAGGAAGCAAAAAATACCTTTAACGGTTATTCATGAATGTAAGCATGTCAGCATACCAACTATATCAAGAATTCTTAAGCATGAATTAGGAGAATCGTATGACGATTATCTATGTGTAAAAAAAATTCCTATTACTCTTAGCCTTAGAAAAAGGATTGTTAAATTAAGGAAGCAAAGCAATTCACTTAAAAGAATATCAAAACAGGCAGGCCTCCCATTCTATGCAGTAAGAAACATTTTATTAGAAGAATTTCTGAGTTTGATCCAAACATTTATGAAAAGTATATTTTACCGCGTATTCGTTCTATCGATGCGCATGATCTATTAAATTCAATAAGAAAAAATTGAAATAAAAGGAATATCAAAAATAATGAAAGTATTAGAAGAGGACAAATTAAAAAGTAAAAATGAGCTAAAAATAAATTCAAAAGTAACTGAATTAATTAAGAGTTTTTCTTTATTGACAAAAACCTTTAATGACACCTATGAATTTGAACCTGGATTATATCTATATCAAAAATTGATAACAAAAATAAGAAAAAAAGAAATTGAGGGTTTGTTAGAAGATAACAAATTTATAGGACTATTATATACTACGTTATGGTCTTGGGGTATGAACATACGCAGAGCTAAAATGAAAAGTTTTAAAACTTTTAGTGAAGAAATAAAAAAGAATCAAAAAAATTTTGTTGAATTATCATTATATCAAGTAATCGACTTAACTAGAGAAGAATTAACAAAAATTGAACCAAAAATAAAAAAACTTTATTCTAATCTACATATTATGGATAGTAATACAAATTTGACTGGTAATTCTAAAATAATGCATTTTATCTTACCAAATTTAATTTTTCCAATAGATAGCAAAATTCGAAATTTTATTGGGTATTATGATGATGATTCTCAAGGATTCTACAATTGTTTTTTTTTACTTTTCAAAATTACTCAACAGATACATGCTAAGGTGAACCTTAAAGATTTTATTTTGACTAATAAATTAGATATATCTATTCCAAAATGTATTGACAATATTTTAACTAGTTATAACGATATTAAAAAAAAGTAAAAGAGAAATAATTATGGCAAATTTAGGAAATAAAATAGGAAGTTTCATATCAGGTTCGTTTGCAGAATTAATATTAAGGCAGAAATCTGACAAGGAATTTGAAATTGGAGAATTAATCGTCGCTGGAAGTAGTATGAATGAATATTCAA
>CAZRBD010000260.1:0-3582 GCA_964598265.1 uncultured archaeon | reverse complement strand
GAAGCTGAGTTAAAGTCCAAAAAAGAAAAAGCTGTGGAAAATGCAAAGTTAAAAGCAGAACAAAAAGTTAAAAGAAAAAAGGAAGGCCTGTAATAAAAAAATGGAAGATGTGTTAGATAAACCTATTAGAAGTTGTTTTGAATTTAATATTACTTCAGACCTAATTTTCAAACCAAATTTCTCCCTTGAAGGTTTAACCATTGTTGTTAATATACAGTAACTTAAACAATATAATTAAAAAGGAATAATTTAATTATTCAACATCACAAACTTAAAGCATGAGTAGTTTCTTTACTTTATACACATTTACACCTTGGGATAGACCTAACTCTAAAAAATTAACTCAAATAAAACTTCTGTCCCTTAAAACTATTTTTAAAAGATTTCCAGTAGTTGAACAAGCTTTCTTTGAAGATCTTATATCCAATATTTATAAAAAAACGCATTACACTTGGATGAGGGTTATTAAACGAATTGTCGGAACAGATGATGAGGATTACAACATTTCCTCTTTTATTTTCATATGGGCTATTGATGACCAAAATCGTATGTATCAATTTTTATTTCAAAAATTAGAAGAAAAAGAAAATTCTCAAGCAGTTTTGGTGGCTTTAGCACCCCCAGAATTAAGTACTTTGTTATCTGAATTTAAAAGGGAAGCTCTCCACCGTATCCTTTCATTATTAAATAAACCATCCACTATTAAATTTCTCATGATCCTCGCTCCCAAAGGTAAGTCAACAGCAGAAGAAATAAAACTTCTTAAAGTAAATAAAAATTATCAAGAGAAATTCGATTATGTAAATCAACTAAAAAATATGCCGAATATTCAAGGTCAATGGTTTCCCGAGTATTCTCCCCGTTGTCCAAACTGTAATAAATTATTCATTGAGATAAAGGGTTTTAATGTAGGGCTTCTTAAATTTAAGTGTCCTAATTGTGGGTATCAAAAAAGTTAATTTATTGTGCCTTTCGTATAATGCTACAAAGATACAGAGGATTTTTTCGTATTACGGTAGATAATAAAATACCTAAATATTATTAGTACAAAATGTACTTAAAAATTATTTGTACAAAATGTGGGTTTAGACAAAATTAGATCATAAATTTATTATAGGAAACCACTAATATTGATATTTATATAAATATAGATATTTTTATCAAAAAAAACTATTTTAAAGTGTTTTAAAACAGATGTTTGTAGCTGCCTTAGATTTGGGAACAACAGGTTGTAGAACTTATATATTTGATTTAGATGGTACGATTATTGCTAGTGATTACCAAGAATGGCAGAGCTTTTATCCTTTTCCATCATATGTAGAGCAAGATGCGAATGTATGGTGGGAATCAATAAAGAAAACTATTGAAAGGGCAATTAAAAAGAGTGGTGTCGATAAGACTGAAATTGTCAGTCTCTCTGTAACTAATCAAAGAGAAACTATTGTTCCAGTTGATAAAGAGGGGAAACCCCTCTATAATGCCTTAGTTTGGCAAGATAGGCGTACTACAGATCAAGTTGACTATATCAGAAAGAAAATTGGAGCTAATAAAATTTATGAAACAACAGGATTAACAATTGATCCTTATTTTTCAGCTACAAAAATATTGTGGTTCAAAGATAAGAAACCAGAGATTTATAATAAAACATGCAAATTTCTGTTAGTTTCAGATTTTATAATTCATAAATTAACAGGAAAATTCTGTACTGATTACTCTAACGCCTCACGAACTATGCTTTTTGACATTACAAAATTTAATTATTCTGATGCTATTGCTTCTGAATTAGAGATTGATTTAGATAAAATGCCAGATACTATGGAAAGTGGTGTGGAAATTGGAGAGATTATTACCGATGAAACATTATTCGATAAAAAGACATTAGTTATAATTGGTGCAGGAGATCAACAATCAGCAGCCTTAGGTGTAGGGGTTGTTTCTCCAGGAGATATAAAATGTACAACAGGTACTGGGAGTTTTATACTTGCGTATTTAGATAGACCTAAATTTGATCCTGAGAAACGTGTGCTATGTAGCTGTCATGCGATTCCAGGTGCTTGGGTTCAAGAAGCTAGTATCTTTACATCTGGAGCAGTACTTAGATGGTTTAGAGATCAAATAGGCTATAAAGAATGCATCGAAGCTCATGAAGGTCAAGATCCCTATGATTTAATTACTACAGAAGCAGAAAAATCAACAATAGGGGCAAGAGGATTACTTCTCATTCCACATTTTATTGGTTCGGGAGCTCCTAATTGGAATCCAATTGCTAGAGGGATTATAATGGGATTGTCTCTAGGTCATGAACGGAGGGATCTCTATCGATCTGTGCTTGAAGGAGTCGCTTTTGAAATTAAAAAAAATATCGAAGTTTTTAAAAACTTAGGAATCGAACCAAAAGAATTGATGCTAACTGGTGGTGGATCTCGTTCTGACTTCTGGAATCAAATCTATGCAGATGTTTTGGGAATCACATGCGTAAGGAATGTTATTGAAGAATCTACATCATTAGGAGCAGCAATATTAGCCGCTTCAGGTGCGGGAATCTTCCCAGATATTTCAAAAGCTGCTGAAAATCTATGCAAGGTTGATAAAAAATGGATACCTAATGATAATAATACTAAATTCTATGATAAAATGTCTAAATTTGCCTTTGAGGTTTATAAACTTTTGAATGACAACAAAATTTATAAGAAGTTTAATGATTTATCTCAAACCCTAGATTCTGGATAAATTTCTAATTTTATATAAATTGAATCCTCCTCATTTATACTCAATTTTAAATATATAAATTGTTATTCTTTCTATAATCATTGAATTTTGCTGTAGTACAGATGAGAAATTCTTTTTATGTTCTGATAACAAATGAAAAACTAAAAAGAAAAAATATAAAAAAAAAGAATTAGAAACTTTTAATGAGGAAGTAAAAGCACAATTTAATCCAAAATTATCGAAAATTGATATTATAATACCTAAAACAAAAAAAATTTAATAGAACCGGAAGTGAAGAAAATGGAAATAGAATCTTCTAACAAAAACATAGAATTCAAAAAAATACAAAGAACAATTGCAGCGATAATTTATATTGGTATTGTTTTGGCAACAATAACTTCTTTGGCTGGGCTCATTTGGACCGTAGCTGACGTATTTATAGCTCCTACAGGAAAACTTGAATTATTTTTCAATCTTAATTTAGGATACCAAATTGCGATAATCGGCGGATTTCTTGCTGGTTTATTTTTTCTACTTGTTTTCTTTTTTGGTTTATTCAAAAAGTCATCCCACTCTTTAATGAAATTTATTTATAAAAAAAGAGAACTTGAGTTAAGATATAAAAATAGGATAGATGTCAAGATTGGGGCTGGTGGATTATTAATTAGCCTAATAGCTATAATTATCGGAATTATATTTGCGATAATATGGGACCTTATATTAGGCCCCTCGGGAGGTTCATTTTCTATCCTTAATTTATTAGACAGTACAGGTCATTGGGTCCTATTCGTAGGAATTGGCTTCTTTTTCCTAATAGGTGCTACTCTTTTTTTGTTATATTTTTGAAAAAATGTTATTTTTTTAATATGTAAG
>CAZRBD010000259.1:470-3636 GCA_964598265.1 uncultured archaeon | reverse complement strand
TGATTTTAATATTATTTTTTGTGGGTTACAAGCTATTGATGGAGATACTGCCCAAGTAGGACCTGAAATTGCTGCTCAATTAGGTATTCCTCAAATAACATACGTCGAAAGCATTGAAAAATTAGAAGGAAAAAGACTGACTGCTAAAGTTCAAACAGATGATGGGTATAAAATTGTGGAAGCAAGACTCCCACTACTCATAACAGGGATAACACCATCTTCATTTGAACCAACTAATCCTCCTATGATGAGTATTATGAAAGCAAATAAAAAATCTTTTTCTACGTGGGATGCTGAAGAACTCGGGGGTGAAAAAGATAACTATGGATTAAGTGGTTCATTAACTGAAGTTATCAAAGTGTATTCCCCTCCAGCAAGACAACAAGGTGTTGTTATTGATGAAGAAAAACCTGAAGTTGCGGTTCAAAAATTAATTGATTTATTATCTAAAGATAAGGTGATTTAATCTGATAAATGTAGATAAGGAAAAATGTACTGGTTGTGCATTATGTGAAAAAACTTGTCCATTTGGAGCAATAACAATTGTAGATAAGATTGCTGTAATCGGAGATGAGTGTACTCTTTGTGGTGCATGTGTTGATCAATGTAATGTGGAAGCAATATCAATTCAGCGGAAAAAAATTGAAGATGTTGACTTAACACAATATAAAGATGTATGGATTGTTGCTGAAATAAAAGATGATAAAGTTAGAAAGGTTTCTTTTGAATTGTTAGGTAAAGCAAAAGAACTTGCAGCTGAGTTAAAACAAGAAACTTGTGTCCTACTTATCGGAGAAAATGTAAAAAAATTTGCTCTAGACTTTTCAAAAAGAAGTGCCAACAAAATATATCTTGTTGAGCATGAAGCTCTTAAAGAGTATTATACTGAAACTTATTCTTCTGTAGTCACTGGTCTAATCTCAAAATACAAACCAAATATTGTGTTATATCCAGCCACTATAAATGGAAGAGATCTTGCACCTAGAGTAGCAGCTACTCTTGAATTAGGACTTACTGCTGATTGTACTGGCTTGTCTATACGAGATGGATTATTATTGCAAACTAGACCTGCATTTGGCGGAAATATTATGGCCGATATTATTTGCCCTACTTCACGACCACAAATGGCAACAGTTAGACCTAATGTAATGGAAATAGCACCAATCCAGGACAGTAATAATGCAGAAATCATTAATATACCTGTAAAAGTAGATCTTCAAGGGTTGAAGGTAAAAACAAAGGAAGTTATCAGTGGAACTGCTTCTGAATGTCGTATTCCTGTTTGCGAGGCAGATACAATTGTATCTGGAGGAAGGGGAGTTGGAAGTAAAGAAAATTTTAAATTAATTGAGGACTTAGCCAACGTTTTAAATGCAGCTGTGGGAGCAAGCAGAGCAGCAGTCGATTTAGGTTGGATTCCAAAATCACAACAAGTAGGACAAAGTGGACATACAGTTTCCCCGAAGATTTATATTGCATGTGGAATATCAGGAACGATCCAACATTTAGTTGGAATGAAAAGTAGCGATATAATTATTGCGATAAATAAAGACCCTGAAGCTTCGATATTTAGCGTAGCAAATTATGGCATCGTAGGGGACCTACGTGAAATTGTACCTCTATTGACTAAAGCACTAGAGAAAAAGTTAAGCGAAAATTAGTAGAAATAATCTCTAAGTCTCTTATCTATTCTTTTATATTTAAAACTGATTATGGCTAGAGATATTAAGAATCGTTTATAGGGAAAATTTAAATCTTAACTAGACATTCGATTGATTATGGATAATCTTTAAAATTTAAAAAAGATCATAATCAAGATCTTCATTTCCTTTGGGAAAAAAATAATTATTAAATAATGGTTTCAGCATATTCTAATGCGTCAATTAAAATAGAAGAATTATTTTTTATTCTTTCAAATTCTTCAGGAGTATAACATAGGTAATCAATATGTTTAGTAAATTTGAATTTCTTTAAAACATTACTCATTCGGCTAATAAAAGGAATATTATAAAATGAATCAGATATGATTATTACATCTAAATCTGAATTCATATTTGATGTTCTTTTAATCCGTGATCCAAATAATAGAATTCTTTTTGGTCTATATTCTTTAACAATTTGAGGCAATATCTGTTGCTTGAATTTTTCTACCCACTCATCTTTTTCCATTTTTTATCCCTTTACTAATCTTATTTATCGTTATTAATTTCTTCAATATATTTATCTTCTAAAGCTTTAAATATCCTTTTTGCTCTTTCTATTTTACTTTTTGCAATAATTTCGTTATATTGTTCAAATGGGACATTATCACTCATATCTGGCTACCTGGCGAACAAATAATCACTTGTCAAATCGATTATATCTTCAAGTGTGTCATCAGAAACCCCTAATTTTTGACCTAATTCATCTATATAATGAATTTTTGGAATTTTTTTACCTTGAAATCCAAAAATTGATTTTAATAATTTCTCTACTGATTGATGAGCCAAAAACGCCGCAATATCATAACCTTCAATATCAATATTTTTTTCAGCTATCTCCAAATCATGCCGAGCTTGTTTTAACCATTTTAAGCCGATTTCTTTATTCAAAATAAATAACTCAGAATTGTTTAATTATCTTAAAATCTACAATTTACCCAACTGTTTATGAATTATCTTTTTCAAATAATATAAGATGATGTAGGAATTTATTTTTAACCCCTGCACATTAATAAATATGTTTTTTAAAAAAGATCATCATCAAGATCTTCATTTCCTTCGGGAAATCTTCCGAATACTTGCATGAATTGTTGAAGTAATTCACTCTCTCTTTTTGTAAACATCGGATCCTCCTCATAGTTAAAAAAGCATGCGTTCGAATTAGTAGATAACTGCTCTTCCAATGCTAGACGCATATTCTGAGTTCCTTGAATTAAGATTATTTCTTGATTCTCATTTAAGATTTGAATAGCACCTTCTGTTTCAGGAACGTCTTGAATATTTTCTGTGGTTAATTCTAACCACTTTTGAGGCGGAAGCACAACAGGCGAGATTTCAAAACGTAAATTGCATCTTAAACATCTATTAGCCTCTTCTATTGCCAATTTCTCGTCAAGACCCAACTCAATTTCCTTAAAACTACTCTGACGTTCGTCTAGTGATAAGAGTGGCATTTGAACCCGTGG
>CAZRBD010000259.1:0-460 GCA_964598265.1 uncultured archaeon | reverse complement strand
TAAAAGATTTCATCTCGTCCCAAAAAATGATTATAACCATCGAATTCAACAAAAATATCCTCTATTTTACCATTTCCTCCTAAATACTTATCAATTGAAGATGCCACTTTTCGACCCATATCAATCGAATCAACTACAGAACTAGGGTTTTTGATAACTTCACCACCGGCAAAAATTCCGGGTAGATTAGTCTCAAATGTTCCTTTTTTTGTTTGAATTAACCCGTTTGGTGAAACGTTCATATTACTATCACTCCCCAATACAGATAAATCAGGGGTTTGACCTATAGCCATAATTACGACATCAGTTTTAATAGATTTAACATTATTCTCATTAAAAACAGGATTAAAATTATTCATGTCGTCAAAGACTGAATCGCAGTGGATAAGTTCTAAATCGGATAAAACACCATCTGTATCAACAATTCTTTTTGGACCCCACACTCAATTGAGAGTTATTC
>CAZRBD010000258.1:0-3684 GCA_964598265.1 uncultured archaeon | reverse complement strand
GAATCTCGGGTTTCCAACCCGAGGACCCGGGTTCAATTCCCGGAGGGCGCATTTTAAAACTATTCATCGTGAAAGGATGGTTTCACGATCTTTTAATCATTTTTATTACTCGAATTTCTTAAATGATATTTTGGTAGAATTTTAAAGATAATTATCTATTTGTTATTAATGATATAGACAAATTCTTTTGGAATTTTGAAGAAAACCATCTTTTCTATTTAAATATTTGTTAAACATTAAAATTTTATTAAATTTTCCTTTTATTTTTAATAAGATTAATATGAAAAAGCAAACAGTTAAATTCATATAATTTTTTCTTAAGATCGAAGAAACGCTTGTAAAAAATAACCCAATTCCATATTAGATCACTGCTTTTATATTTTAGAAACTAGCGTTTTTTCTTTTCTTTAAACATATTTAATCCTTCATTAATCTTAAATTATTTAATTTATTATAGCCAATACTGACATAGTTTTCATAAGGATGGTTAAATATACGTATAAAGAGTTCAAAACAGCATTAAATAAATTAAAATACCCTGATTCATGGTTCTGGGCTAAATATACAATAAATCCATATTCTGGTTGCCAACATGCATGTATATATTGTGATGCAAGAAGTGACCGTTATTTTCTTCAGCAGAATTTTGAAAATGAAATCATAATTAAGACTAATATTGATAAAATATTAGATCTTAGAATCAAACGAGCAAGGAAGTTATTACCAGATGTTGTTGGTCCTGGTGGAGTAAATGATGCATATCAGCCTATAGAAAAGAAAGTTGAGAATACCAAAAAAGTTATACAAGTGTTAGCTAAACATAATTTTCCTTTAAACATCGCCACCAAATCAAAACTAATAATACGGGATTTAGATATCTTAAAAAAAATAGCCAGAGATTCTTGGTGCACTATTGGATTTTCAATAACAACTACAAATGAAGGTTTAGCGAAATTTTTAGAACCTTATTCTTCTAAACCATCAGAACGTCTAGAAGCTTTAAAAACAATTAAGAACAAAGCTCCTAATATTCAAGTTGGGACCTATTTCATACCAATTATTCCATTCTTAGAAGATTCTGAGAATAATATGGAAGATGTCATAAGAAAATCTAAAGAAGCTGGAGCAGATTTCCTATTGTTTTCTCCTGGGTTGACCATGCGGGATTCTCAGGCAGAATTTTTTCTTAAAAAATTAAAAAATAGTAAGTATAAAGATATTATTAAACCTATTCTGAATTTATATAAAGGTAAAATGCAACCTCCATCGGACTATGTTAAAAATCTTCATCTTAAGCTATTATATCATTGTGAAAAATATGATTTAGCGATACGAATAAAAAGATGGATCCCCTCTGATTATCGTAAGTGGAATTACAAAATTTCTGAATTGTTATTGAATAAAGTATATCTCGATAATCTGAAAACAGGAAAATCTAATAAAGCAATGATGTGGGCTGGATTAAATTTGAATAATTTGGAAGAATCAATATTAGATGTTTACAAAAGAGGGGAGATATCTAAATTACGAAATTTTAAGCCCGAAATTATTAAATATGTTAAACCTTATTTAGATAAAACTAAAGAGCTAAGGCAGAGAAAAGGATTAGACAAATTTTTATGAATAATGTTGAGAAAATTTCCAAGGAATTAAAGAAAATCTTAAAGGAAAATGCCCCTCTGTTAACTGAAGCACAACAAACACGAATTTATAAGATTTTAAATCCAGATATAGAAAATTACGTTATCTATGGGATAAAATTTCCATTACTTGAGCAAATAATAAAATCTACTTTTAACACTTTTAGTTGTTCTTATGAAGAAGCAAAAGAAATATTCAAAATAATGATAGGAACCAATGTAGAAGAAGAAAAGTTTGCTGGTCTTCATTTCTTAAACAAATTTAAAAAACAATTTTCAGGTGATACTATTGATTTATTTCGAAATGAATATGCTCAATATTGTTATACTTGGAGTCTCTGTGATAGTACTTGTGTTAGAGTATTAGGACCATTTTTAGGTAAAAAAGGAAATGAATCTCTTGCAAAAAAAACGGTAGATGAGTGGTCAAATTCTGAGTATATATGGATTCGACGAGCTTCCATGGTAATACTCCTTAAACTTACAATGATAAAGAAAGATTTTGATGAGAGCCATGTATTTGGAATTGTAGAAAAAATGCTAAAATATTCAGAGCAACCCTATATAGAAAAAGGTATAGGATGGCTTCTTAAGACTTGTTCAAATTATAGCCCCGAATTAATATATAACTACTTAATGAACAATAAAGGAACCTTTCCACGTTTAATTCTAAGATATGCAAGTGAAAAATTATCAAAAGAGAGAAGAAGCTCTTTATTAAAAAAATAATCTAAGCAATCAAAAATATAATGATGTTTTTAAAATAAATATTTTATTAGAGTAAGTAAAAAATTAAAATATTAAAATCGTTTTAGAAAAAAAATATCAGAAGAAAATAAGAAAAGAAGTAATGATAACGACTTAATTTTTGACGTGAATAATTATTTAATAAATTTCTTGGTGGAAGGGGATAGAATTTGTAATTTTATTAATTTAAGTATTTACCTTTAAACTTTTCCTCGTGTCTCCCGTTTTTTCTCTTTGATAATTAAGTAAGATATACCTATGAATATGAAAATTGTACTTAAGCCTACATTTAGCGTAATTAAAAGCCACGGACTAGGTATCGAAGGACAATGACTAGAATCACGTGCAATATACTTAGTTATCCTTATATCATAATTCTCTTCATTATAACAAGGTGAATTTGTTGCTACGATGAAATTATTTGGTGATTCCGCATAAATTCCTTTAACGATTCCATCCCCATATATACACCCCCCTCCTTCTCCCCTTATAATTTTCCCGGAAGAATCAATTACTTCTACAGTATAACTTAAACTTCCTGGTGCTATTAATTCAAGAGATCCTCCAAGATAAATATTTCCTGATGGATCAAAAGCTAATATTTCAAGATAGAAGTTATTGCCATGAGAAATTGTATTGTTCCATTGTAAAACTCCGGTTTTGTTGAATTTCATTAAGTACGTATCATAATCAGTAATATTATATCCATAAAGAATTGCTGAAGCATTAATGAGTTCATTTCCTGAAATATAAATATTGTCAGATTGATCTATAGCTAGACTTTCAGTTCCACGTAAAATACCATATATACATGTAAGACTCCATTCCAAAACGCCATTATTATCAAATTTAGAAAGATACGTGTCATTGTATGATCCCACCGCATATAAATTATTAGAGGAATCTAAGACTAATTGTTCTAATGGCATGTATTTACCGTATGAAGCATTTAATAACAAATTGCCAAAAGAACCATATTTCAATAAAAACCACTCTGATCCCGTGATATTTGTAGCTACGCCAAGAAAAATATGATCAGTAGAATCTATAACCATTGACAGAGTTTCTTCAGATATATTGTGAAAACCTGTATTCCACGTGCGGTTCCATTGAATTATTCCAGAGTTATCATATTTTACAAGAAAAATATCACTATAAGGATAATTTGTCATTCCTGTGATATATATATTATCTAGAGAGTCAACTGCCATAGCAGTGCTAGAATCTATTCAGTTTTCACCCCATATTTTAAACCACTCTAATGTAAGGTTATTACTATATTTCAATAGAAATACGT
>CAZRBD010000257.1:0-3688 GCA_964598265.1 uncultured archaeon | reverse complement strand
CATACCATTCTCGTTAATTATTAATAATTTCGCTATATTAACAAAAATATACTATAATGTAAATTATGAAGGTAACGTTCAAAATTTTGAGAACATAATCGAAAAAAGTGAATTATTTGAATATCAAAAGTACTGTAAATATCGCACCTTTTGGGGTGAAGGGTATAACATTAGCGGATCTGATAATTATATTGATAGAGAATTCATAGAATCCTTAAAGTTAAAAATTGATAAAGATAAAGAAAAATTTCATTTATTTCCTTTTCATCACCGAAATTTTATATATTCATTTGAAGTCTCTAATGAATCTTTGATATATCTGAGTTACAACAATAATTCAATTATTAAATCAGAGTATGCAAACCAAACAGAGTTATTTACTGCTGATTGGGACTATTATGAAAATAACACTCTATTTTGGACAGGGCATTGGTATTTAAATTTTACACAAATCCCTTTTGCTCCTAATATGTCATCTACTATTATATTAAGTAATATTTTTCTAGTTAAAATGAGTTTAGAATATGATATTGCTTGGGGATTTGGAGGATCTGAAAATTTAAAAATTGAACAGTTTTTAATTTTTAATTCTAATTTCCAAATTATGTTTGTGTACATTCCATTATCACTTCATGCGACAGCATAGGAGATGTCTGTAGTGAAAGTATCGAACTTAAACTAAAATTGAGTGAGTTTTGAATGGATTTGTCTTTGGAGTTTAGTTTAAATTCTCAAATTTTCAATTTTACATAGGTGATGACTTTTAACCTCCTTTAGAAGAAATTGTATCTCTTTTGCTCAGAAATAACACCATTCCAACCATTAATACTAAAATCCACCACCAAGCTCCAGCTAGTATATTAGGATAAAATGATTGGGTATTGGTTGTACTACTTACAATTTTGTGATTTGTTTATATTTGTTATTATTAATTATTTAACTTATTGGTTCAAATAAATATCATTGAGAGAAATATACTCGATATTGTTAACTTTTTTCCTTTCCAACAAACCAAAGTTATCCATTTTATATATGTAGTTAGAAATTGTGTTGAAATGCATATTAAGTCCCTTAGAAATTTGGTTCTTAGTACTACCTTCTTTATTTCTCTTTAAAAAGTTGATGATTCTTACGCATTTATCTCTTGAAATGGTATGAAGAAGTAAATCATTTTCCTGTCTTAATGAAGAATCAAAATAGGCAGTACAATTACTCAATTTTTGTTGTCTGATTAAATTAAACTTAATCAGCATTGATACATGCCACTTTATCAAGTAAGTGCTGAGATCCACTTTTCTAGCGAGTTTATTTCTGTGTACTCCTGGATTTTCTATAATAAAATCGTATATCTGTTTCCTGTTTGAATTTAGTAAAATCTCATTCCTTGTTAGTTTTGATCCTTCCACAATGATATTCTTTTCCATTAGCGAATTTATAACTGTTTTTATTCCATTATGATTTAAATTACCATTAGCTTTATCATATCTTGATATAATGTATCGGGCAGCTTTTTCTTCGCTAAAAACTCTATTTTGATTCAGAAATTCTTGAATAAGCATAAAAACATTAATCTCTTCTCCTTTTATTATAACTCCCTCTATTTCTATGTACGAGTCCTTATCAATTTTATCACTCCTCGAAAGGTTAGAAAAAATCGTAGGGATAATGAAAAGAAGAAATGTTCCCAACGAAAATGCTGTTGTAAAAAGCGCATTGTCATCAATGTGGGTTAGATCAGAGATTGTATTAAACTCATATATATCAAATGAACTATCAAACACTATTTCATAGGAGCTATCAATGATTAAATCAATATTTCTTGTTATTTGGCCTATTGAAAGACCTTCACTAAAGAGTTGGTTATATATATCAAGAGAACTTTTAAATCCTATTTCATAAGAGCTATCAATGATTAAATCATTATTACTTTGTATTTGGTCTATTAAAAGACCTTCATCCCTAAATCTTAACTTATCCATTTGTAAATTATTCAGAAATGAAATAAATGAAGTCAAAATTCCTACAAAAATTAAGAAGATAATAACTATTTTTTTACTTTTCTTCATTAGAAATAGTTGTATTTGGATTAGATGAATAATTAATCTTAATTATAAATATCCAACTTAAAAATATAAATTTAGTGAAACAGTATTCACTTTTTTGATTGATGGTTTTAAATACCAACCGTTAAAACATTTTTAAATGATAGAGATCAATTTTTTGTAATAAAGTACACCAAGAAGATTTGTATTTGATTGCTGAGTCAATAAATGCCCCAATTGTGGAACTGAACTTATTTCAGCCCCCAAATATCGTTATAATTATATTATTGAATTAACGAGAAAACCGGGGGATAGGTTGTTATTAATATTATTTTAATTATAAATATCCAACTTAAAAATATAAATTTAGTGATACTATATTCACTTTTTTGATTGATGGTTTTAAATTGCAAATATTAAAACATTTTTATAGGATAGATATCAATTTTTTGTATTTAAATAATTTGATAAAGGTCTAAACAATATGCAAAAGCAACCGTTAGTTAAAAAAACACCAAAGAAAGAAGATATAATTGGTTCTGAAACGGTAATAGACTTAATTTATTTAATGTACACAGCTTCACATTATTGGCAATATAAAGAAACAGAATTAATGATGAATGAATATAAGAGAATTTCTAAATCTAGAGATGAAAAAATTGAGCTAGATATTGATGATTTAAGTATATATAAAGATAAATGAGAATTTATAAGAATGGTTGAAACTTCCATGTCTTCCATTAAAGAATCAGTAATCAAAATTCAAGGTTTATCAAAAGAATATTATAATAAGGTAGTCATAAATAATGTAAATTTGGAAATCGCTAACTCGTGTTTTGCGTTTTTAGGGCCAAACGGGGCGGGAAAAACAACAATAATGTTAATGCTCTTAGGTTTAGTGAAACCATCAACTGGAACCACGTCCATTTTCGGAACTAATAGCCAAAATAGCTTAGGCAAAATAAGAAGAAAGATCGGATTCTTACCCGAAAATGTGGGCTTCTACCCAAATCTCACTGGAAGAAAGTTTCTTAAATTGATAACAGGTCTAAGAAATAATAAATTAAATAACAAAAATCAAATCGAATCATATTTAGAGTGGAGTGGGATTTTAAAAAACTATTGGGATAAATCAATTAAATCATACTCTAGAGGAATGCGACAACGATTAGGTATGGCTCAGGCTTTTGCCGGAGACCCTAAAATCGTTTTCCTTGATGAACCTTTATCTAATATTGACCCGCTAGGGAGGGAAGAATTTATTCAAAAAATAAGGATGAAACGAGAAGAAGGAATCACAGTAATTATCTCAAGCCATATTGTTCTGGAAATAGAACAAATAGCAGATTATATTGCGTTTATTGATAAAGGTAAAATAAGAGCTTCAGATAAAATATATAATTTTGCTCAATTCTATGGATTTAATGAGTATGAAATAACTAGAATTAATCAAAATAATGAGGTGACTATAAAAGACCTCTCTGAGTTGATATCTAATGAAAAAGATTTATTTTCTGACTCACCAAAAATATTAAGTGAAAAAATAATTTTCAGTACTAACAATCCGGAAAAAGTATCCAATATAATATTAGATTATAAGGATTTCAATTTCACTCCTATTAGTGGAACTTTAAATAAGATATATA
>CAZRBD010000256.1:0-3688 GCA_964598265.1 uncultured archaeon | reverse complement strand
ATCTAGAAGAAATTACAAAATTTTTAGCGTTTTTAAAAAAAAATGAAAAAATTGGTAATTTAACTATTCCCGTTTTAAAAAAAGGACTCCTAGAAAGAATTTATCCAAAAGCTTCCAAGAAGACTAGCAAGAAGGAAAATATGATTAAGTTAAGAGATGATATTTTAGCAATCTTAATTGAGCATAATTATTTGGTAGAAAGTCATCGGAAGCAGCCAAGCGGTTCTGAAACGCTGATAACGTCATATTCAGTAGGCTCTCAATTTGAGATGTCTTCCGAAGATTATTTCAATAGTAAAAGCAGGCAAATTGATGTAAATATAATCGAACAAGAAAGTATTAATCCTCCTGACCTAACCCAAGTATTTAATAAACATCCTCGAAAATATATTATTCAGGCTCAAAATTTTAAAATGGCTTTAGCACAGGAGCTCGGAAAATTTTTTTCTACTATGTTCAGGATTTATTATGCAATCAAACACTTTAATTTTAAAAAAGCATTAAAAATAGAACATAGTTTGATTCGGAATTATTTAAGTAATGTTTACAAACATTTCAATAATCATGACTCTATTGTAACCCCAAACAGTTTAAATCAATTTCTCAAGTATTTAAGTTCAGTCAAATACTTTCCAATTAGTTATGAAGATTTAGTAGATTTTAGTGAAAGAGATAGAGTCATAAATTACGCTGAAGATACTATAAAAGGAGTGGCTGAAGAGATTTACACTTTTCAAAATAATTTTTTTACTAAAATTAATTCATTCTTGGAGGGAAAAAATAATGACTAAAAATGATATGCTTCATGTTAGTATTGAAGAGATTCTTTTTAATGAAGAGCAGTTAGCTGAATTAAAGGAATTAATCAATAAGCTATATGATAACAGTCTTACTCCAAAAGAATTTAAAACATATATATTAAAGCAGTTGGCCAAAAATCAACAAAAATTACTAGAATTATACCCGTACTATATAAAACAAATAAAAATTAGCAACTCCCTTAGTCAATATACAAGAGAAACCTTTAGTTCTGAATTGCGTAAAGAACTACAAGAAAAAGAAAAACTTTTAGAGAAAATAGGAATCCGAGTTAATCATTTGGTAGATAAACTCAACCAAAAACTTCAAGGCTAGTTATTCCAATTTATATTTTTTTTAAGACTTATTCCTTATATAAAGGCAAAAACGTTCCTCACTTCTTCACGTTTTTATTTATATATACTCGTTAAATTGAGTGGTAACTCTTCGACGAGTTATTAAATTTGATAAATAAAAATAAAAGTGTAAAAAATGTTATCTGAAGGTGTAATTGAACCAGTAATAGTATCTGTAGATGACTTATTTTCTGATAATACAGAACAGTTTTTAAAACCCTTTGAAAGTGTAGTAAATCCAGATATTAATGAAGAAATGTCTCTTGATTTTGAGTTGAGTGGTAGAGTACATACCCATAAAATCAGCCCAATCTTAAGACTTGCAAGAACTGAAGATGCGGAAGAGATTACTGGAATTTATAAAGAATTATATAACGGAACATATCCCTATAAAGAAATGGAAGATGTTGATGAAGTATGTAAGATGATTCTGGATCCTAATATTCAATTCATAGTCTATCAAGATCCGTCATACAATATGACAGGCTGTATTACTTTTGTCTTAGATTTTGAAAATAAACGGGGATATATTCGGGGTTTCATGTTAAAGAAGAAATACCAAGGATATATCGATATTACTAAGGCGATGATTGGTTCAATGATTGGGATGGTATACAAATTTCGAGACATTATTTATATATGGTATGTAGAAAACCGAACAGCACATGCGAAATCTCAATATTCTATGTGGGTTTGTGGTATTGCTCCCATAGCATTCTATCCAAATAAAGACATCTTTCTTGATAAGGTGGAATCTGATCTAATGCAAATCTTTTATGATAAGAGAGCGCTTACTAAATTCAGGACAGACAAAATACCTCAGTTTATTCCACCTGTAGAAAAATGTTTTAAATTTGCAGATGCACGGTATAGATTAGGAGAGTATTCCATTCAAAACCCTACTAATTCGAATGATTTTAGTCATGCTTCTCGGTTGGAAAAATGTTTAATTAAAAGTATTACCCGTGACAAATTTGGCTATGAAACAATTCGCTTCACGCTTCCTGAAACGGATTCTTACTTTGAGTTCCTTTATACCCCTCAAGTCAAGAATTTCGAAAAAACTAAGTATAGGGTAGCAAATATCGAGGAGTTAACTTTTTTTGTTAAGGAGTTTATAAAATGTGGTACTGAATTAGGTATTAGATATTATGAAGCTTTTGTGTCAGGATATGAACCCTCTCATCAAAAAGTTTTTTATAATGCCGGCTTATGCCCTAGAGGATATATTCCTAGCTGGAATTACGATATTAACTCTGGATCCTTTGAAGATTATATTCTTTTTAACTGGTGTGAAGGTAAGATAAATATGGATATCAAACTAATTGACGAAGCTAAGAAGCTTTTAGGGGTTCTTGGGGAATGTGATAAAATTTTGAATCCGAAAAAAACTGTTTCACAAATTATCCCTGCTTATTATTGTATTAAGTCTAAAGTATCTAATCTTTGGAATTTTCCAAAGGTGGTAAAATCAAGTCTAGCAATAGGAATGATTTTTTATTTGGGATTTTTATTTGGGAGTATGGTGATTGCTAACCTTTTTGGGCCGTTAAGGTACAATATTTTTATACAAACAATTAGTCAACTCGGAGCATACAAGTTTAATCCCCTCCCTAGTATGTTTGATCTGTCTTGTGTGATAGGAGGGCTTACCACTGTGCTATTTAATTGCTATCTCCATAGAAGGCTGCATATCTCATCACCTCAGAGAAATAGAAATATACTGCTTTTTTATAAGCTAACTCGGTATGGTTCAATCTTAGGGGTTGTTGGAAGTATTGGGATATTTTTTGTTGGGATTTTTAGTCTTGAGAGAATGGGACCTCTTGGAATCCTACATAACCTTGTTTCATTAGTAGCTTTTGGGGGATTTGCTGTTTCCCTATTATTCATTAGCATAACGACTGTTAAGTACAACACAAAAGTTCCTAAAGTTCTCGCATTAAACGGTTTTGTACCCATAATCTTTCTCGTCTTATTTTTTATTCTCACATTACCGTTTTTGGAATGGCTACTATTACTTTCAATCATTTTTTCGTTATTTCCCCTTTTTTGCTGGGTTATATTCCAATAAATTTTCTAATTTTTTTTCTTTATAAATAGATAAGACTATTTTTTCATTTTAGGCACTAACATTTCCTTAAATAGTTCATATTCAGACTTCATGTTTTTTGGGTATTAATTGTAAGACTTTTTGATAAATATTTAAACAGATCTATAATTCATGAATATTGCAATATTTGCATTTATGGGATTTTTGATGTCAATATTGCTTTTTTGTGTACATTTAATTCTTTTTTATCCAAAACCAAGAAAAATATTTGGTTTATTTGGGGTTGCTATAAACTTGGTATTTCTCATTCTTAATTCTTTTCTGGCAACTCCGATATTGGGATGGATTCCAATTAATTGCTGGTCATTGATGTGATAAAGTAGAGGTTAAGTTTTTTTATAAAGGCCAAGGAAAATAACTATAAATATGCAAACATCGACAAATTCTACTACAATAATATAAGTGGCAGTTTCTCCAAGAA
>CAZRBD010000255.1:0-3697 GCA_964598265.1 uncultured archaeon | reverse complement strand
AAAAAATTACAGATGCTGGTGGTATTGATTTACATATAATAGGCGTTGGAGGTCGAGGTCATGTTGCTTTTCATGAATCAGGAATTCCTTTTGAAGGGAGTAACGTTTTACTAGTAAAACTTGACGATAACACTGTAGAAAATGCTGTAACAGATGGTCATTTCGCTACTAAAGATGAATCCCCCCAGTATGCAATCAGTATGGGGGCTGAATTAGTATATAAAGCAAAGGCAGTTTTATTGTTGGCTAATGGCGAACGTAAGGTTGAATCAGTCACCAAATCGTTATTAAATGATCCAACCGCGGATATTCCAATTTCTTATGGGCAAATTTATTCGAAAAATGGGGGTAACCTGACTTATGTATTAGATAAAATCGCCGGTCGAGAACTCCTTGCTAATAAAGAAGTACTCAAACAAAAAGGAATAGAAATTAAAGAAGTATAGTTAAGTAGTTTAAAACTCTTTATTCTAAATTTATTAACTTATGACTTATGTTAAACTAGATTAAATTAAGTTTCTCCATTTTTTCCTTCGCACGATCATTTACTACTTTTGAAGATTCTAGATCAACACTTGATTCACCAGTAAGTCTTAAATAAGGACTCGTTCCTGAGCGTCTAATTAGAATCCAACCATCATTGTAATCAAATCTAACTCCATCCATATGGTTAATATTTGTTATTTTTTTTCCTAAAGTTTCTAAAGTCTCTTTCATTTCTTCAATGATTTTTTTATTTATTTCTTCAGTAAAAGGGATATCTTCTTTCAAGCGAAATTTTGTTTCACAAAAAGGGTATTCTGGAATATCTTTTAAAAGTTCTCTTAAAGTTTTTCCTGTCTCAACAACCATTCTTAAGACTTTAGCAATAGTGACTATCGCATCTGGTCCAAGATGGGCACTAGGCCATATATATGTACCTGAAGTTTCTCCACCTACAAATGCTCCGCTTTCCTTAATAGCAATAGCCACTTTAATATCCCCAACTTCAGTTCTAATCACTTCACAACCAAGAGGATTTAATACATCCTCTATTAAACTTGAAGAGTTAATTGCGGTCACAACTTTTATATTATCTTCTGAAATCTTAGTTCCTTTATATTTTTCTAAGTAAATTTTAGCCATAAGAGTTAATAATCTTATGGGATCTACGATTTCCCCGTCCTCGTCCAAAAATATTACCCTATCAGCATCACCATCAAGGGCGATTCCAATACTATCTTTATCTGAACTTTTAAGAAATTTAGATAATTGAATAAGATTCTCTTTATTCGGCTCAGAGTTTCTTCCTGGGAATTTTCCGTCCATTTGGGCATTAATTGTCATAATTTTAGCATTATATGCGCTTAATAATCGTGGAACAATTTCACAACTCGCACCATTTCCAGGATCAACAATAATGTTTAATCCACTTCCATCAAACTCGACTCTGCTTGTGATATCTAAGATATGAACATCATTGATATCAGTTTCCTGTGTAATTCTTCCTATTTCATCCCATTTAATTTCTATAAACGCTTTTTCATTATATATTCTTTCGATTTCCGCCTCCTGATCAGGTGTATATCCCATGCCTGAAGTGTTCCATATTTTTAGCCCAATATATTCAGGTGTATTATGGCTGGCTGTAATCATAACTCCCGCTTCTGCTCTTAAATATTTGAGAGACATTGCTAATGTTGAAGTAGAGACAATCCCTACGGCCTTTACTGAACATCCGGTACTTACAATCCCAGAAACTAATGCATATTCTATTGGTAAAGCAGAAGTTCTAATATCTTTACCGATAACAACGATACCTTGCCCTTTAAGATATGTTCCTAAAGCAAGCCCAACATCTAAAGCCATATGAGGTGTAAACATAATTTCAGTGTTGTCGTAATTTGAAAAAATTCGTCTGATCCCACTCGTGCCAAACATAACACTTGTCATTAATTTTTCACTTTTAGCTAAATATTTTTTTTATTAAAAAACAATCATTATTTTATTAAAAATTATGGAATCGTTTTTAAAATTATGCTTAATGAAATAAAGATTGATGAACTGTGGATTTATTGATTTGTTATCTTAAATTTGTTTTAGAAGAGTTTTATATTTGATCTCTTAATTTCTTTCAAAAAAAATGTTCAAAATAGACCACCTCAAGAATCTTAATGTATCAAAAAATCTAATTTCATTACTAAAGAATAAAGTATTAATTTTTTTGATGATATTTATATTAGCAAGAAAAAAATAACTTAAGCTGACATGATTCTACAAGGCGTATTTAATATTTTGGATCTTTTTTTTGAAAATGAAGAACTTTTTTATAACAACATAGAAACGTTCTTCCGAGAGAAAATTAACAGTCACTTCGCTGATTCATCAATAACAGAAAAAAATATTAAGCAGAAATCCCAAGATCTGACTACATTTCTAGAGAATATATTTGTTAATTTAGGATTTGATAAAGCTGAAATCCAAAATAGGTTTCTAGATCCTTTCTTAGAGCTTCGAGAAGATGATCTAAGGATAACTTCAGTTATGAACCTTTATGAGAAAAAATTTGCTCCAATTATTTATGAAATATTTTTAGAAATAATTGTCGATTACCTTATAGATATAAAGGTTGCTCCTTTAATGTTAAAATTAAAATCTGTTGGATTTTTACCGATTGAATTTATTATGGAACTTAGAAATTTGAAGGATTTAATTGGAGCTAATCCAGAAAAGCGAGAAAACTTAAAAAAGTATATTCAAATTCAAGAGAAAATCATAAATAAATTCAAAACTAATAAACAAAAAATAGAAAGTTTAGAAGACATACAGGAACCTCATTACAAACTTCAACTATTGTATTTAATTTATAGGATCATAGATTTCTTTAATCTTCAAATGATGTTTGATTTTTCTCACATAAAAGCATATTTAGAAGAAAATGATGAATGGTTAACAGATGTTCCATTAGTATCATTAAAAAATCCTGACATATATTTTTGTGGAATTTATTTAGCTAAACATTTAGGAGCTAAGCTTGATGAAAAAAAAATTGCTACTTTTCTCTCTGAATTATTTGAAGAAGCTAGTGAAAGATACGAATCACCAATTATTGAAGCTACCGATGGATCTTATTATTATTTTAAATCTACTGAGTTAATGAATATTTGGTTAAGCTTCGAGCAAATTAGTAATATTATCAAATCTGATCCCAAGTTCTTTGAACCTAACTATCTGAAAAATTTAGAGACCTCACAGTTAGTAGTGATTTTAAAGTTGTATCAATCTCTTGGAATTAAAAAGTTAGATCGTGAAACCAGATTAATAAATGAAGAAATAGAATTAAGAATTACTCATGATGGAATAAAACAGTTTCGAGAAGGTTTTGATTCATCGGAGGCTACTTATTATGTTTTGTTTAATCATTATATGGATAATACGCTTGAAAAATTAAAAGAATATGATTTATTAAAAAATATTGTCTCCAGAATTTATAGAAATCTCGAATTTCTCGATTTTTCAATTGACACTAACTATGATCTTGTGAGTGAACTATTTTATTCCTGTGAAAGTTTAAAATTATTTAATTGCATTGAAACTAAGGAAATGATTATCCATTTGGCGAAATATCTATTTCCAGAAGAGATTGTCAAAATAATTTCAACTAGCAAAGAAATAATGAGTAAGAAGGCCAGATGGAGGCATTTACATGTGGATAAAG
>CAZRBD010000254.1:0-3749 GCA_964598265.1 uncultured archaeon | reverse complement strand
AGATAAACATGAAAAATATAAGACATAATTAATGTCAAAGAAATTTTTAATATTTATGTAAGAATTGAATAGTTATTCATTGTTATGACCCTCCTCCTCCTCGAATCTAAGGCTTGAATGAGGCTTATTTTCAGCTATAGGAGCGGAATGTAATCGTCTTACTAATTTTCGAACTCCTTCTATTTTCATACTTTCCGGAGGCAGGTTTACTTGAATTTTCTTTGCAAGATCGTAGGCTATCTCTATATATTTTAGATCTTCGAGGAATTCGATGATCTGGATTTTATAATCCACATCCTCTACACCTTCGGCATATTCAAAAAGTTTTTCTTTGAGTAATATGTCAATTTTATCTGATCTCTCAACATTTCTAATTTTTTTTACCAATTCTTTAAAGCTGTTCATAACATTGTACATTTCAGATTTTGTATAGCTATCAATGTTTTTCAAGACATAAAAAATATACAACTCAGCTTTTTCCCATCTTTTAAATTTTAAGCTTGCTCCAACCAAAGTTAATAATGCTTGTTCATAGAGAAATTTACTTTTAATATTAGGAATTATTTTTTCGAAAATCCAGTCAAGTAGATTTGGTTGATTAAATTTTTCTATTATATCAATTAAAAATTTCTCTACAGTGAAATATAATTTAGCATTTTCTGTTTTTGTGGCAGAAAGAAAAGAAACTAAGGTAAACTTAATTCGTCCCATAGCATCCTCTAAATTGGGAGGTGTTTCAGCAAACTTATAAAAAGCAGACTCCAAAATAGGTTTTACTTTTTCTTTTGCGTCGAAATCATATACGAAATATTCATCCCATGCAGGACTAAGTCCCGCAGACTTCTTCGGCTTATTAACTTTATTCTCTCTTACTACTTTAGGAGCGGTTTGCTTTTTAGTCTTGATTTGTTCTGAAAGTTGACTCACTTCTTCTGGTGATAAAAACTCTAAAATTATCTTATCTTTTTCTTTAGGAATAACCATCCTGAAATAGACATCAACTCCTTCCTCAAATAATAATTCCCGTAAATTTTTTGGAAAGGTAATACCAGTTTTAGTTTTCTTAACTATTTCTTCAAAAAAAAACGATTGTTCATTGGTGTTCTGATCTTCTTCCATATTAACTAAAAAGATTGTAAATTTTATATTTGTTTTCTAAGTATTTATCCCCAAACTAGAATAGAAAATTCTTTAAAAATTAGAGATATTTTTTACCAAAATATCAATAAATCTCTGGATTTTAATAAAATTTATTTATGAAAACAATATAACGAAATACATAATTAGACTCACGATTAAGCTTACACCACCTATTGAAACCGCTATAAGAAGGGAGAGATATGATTTTTCCTTTTTATTAGTAAATCTTTTAATTTCAATATTAGAATCGGGTTTAGTTTTACGTACCATCATTTTTGTTAATTTCATAAACATTTTTTCTATATTTTCTCCTGAGTTTAAAGAAATTTCTTCTGAATAAAATATGTCATTACTTTCTTTAATAAGTCTAATTTGTTTTGCTGAAATCTGTCTATTTTTTTTTAACTCTAATTTATTTCCGACTAATAAAATAGGTGGGATGTCATCTAAACTGTTTTTTATCTTATGAGTCTTATTTAATATCCAATCTAAAGTTTCTGTCTTGGTAATATCATATACTACTACTAATCCTTTAGAATCTTTAATATGTGTCCACGCAAACTCTTCCCAGTTAGAAATATTCATAATAGACTCATATGGAAAAATCCAAAATTCGAGTTTTACATGGTCTTCTACTGAATACAGAGTATTATAAGAGCTTACCAATATTTTATATTCTTCCTTAGAAGAAGATATTCGATTCAAAAATTTACTAGTTAATTCTTCATTGCTTATTCCTTTGCTCGCTATAATACAGACTTTATAAATTTCTTGAAAACTCATTTTTTCTCAAAAGTTTCTAAAAATAAGTATATTATATATTATAATAAACAATAGCATATAACTTCTCAATATTTCTTACTAGAGCTGATTTTACCCCGTTATATTCACAAGTTCTACTCCGCGATGCTGATAATTTTGGTCGATAAAACAGAGAATTGCATGCCCTTTATGCATATACACTATGGGAACAGGGTAGGATTCTGAGTTGTCTATAAAACTTCTTTTAACAAATAAGGGGAGAACTGTTTTACAAACTCGACATTCTACATGAATTCTTTTAACTATATCTAATTCACCAAAATTTTTTATGATATTATCAATGATTTCAGTAAACCCATTAAATATATTAGAATTAGAATTGCCGTAAGATAAAATTACTCCAATATCGTACATTTCATTAAATTCCATATCTACTTGCTCTAATAAAGCTTCCAATAACTGATATTGAATTTGAGGACTAGATCCTACTGTATATAAAAGGTTATTCTTTCGAATAAATACAATTTTCATATTGCCCTTGTCTCTATGAAAAAAAATGTCACTCATCACATTCTCCTTTACAATATTCAAATCTAAGTCAAATCTTCTATATGAGTTTGGAGGTTTCCATTCAAATAATGTAAATTCTTTATTACTTATATTGACAAATTCAAGGAATTCTCCGATTTTTTTATATATAGTCATTAAACTCAATCCAACCTACAATTATTTTTTATATTTATAGAATTAATTTCCTAATTGTTAATATTCTTATGTAAATGCAAAATTCCTTCTTAACTATTTAATGATACTTTTGGTATTTATATCTTTCATAAGACTTCCTTAGCTCCTCTAGCTTAAATTGAAAGAATAATAATTTAATTATTTCTTACTTGATTATTGATCAATATGAGTTTCGCGGCAGTAAATGGAGTTATAATTTGTTATGAATCCTATGGTGATGGATTTCCAGTAATATTCCTTCATGGATTTGGTTCTAAAAAAGAAGTTTGGAAACCTCAGATTGAAGATTTCAGCAAGAAATTTAGAATGATTATTATTGATAGAAGAGGAACGGGGAGATCAGAAAGACCTGATTATTCCTACACAATGAATGATGTCCTATATGATATTAAAGATTTAATGGACGAACTGCAAATAAAATCTACCCATCTCATCGGTCGGTCTTTTGGTGGAATGATAGCACAAAATTTTGTATTAAAATTTCCTGGATACGTGAAAAAACTTGTATTAATAGCAACCTATGCCAAAGCTGAGGAAGAACATGTTAATTTAATAGTTGCAAATCGAATAAAAGAAGTGGAATTATTAAAAACTGATCCTACTCAAGCATTCTTAAACAGTATTAAAATGCTATATCATCAAAGTTTTCAACGTGAAATGAAGAAAAATCCTAAGAGGAAGTTCTATAATTCTTTTTCCATGGAAGATTTAATTGAAGAAAAAACAATTGATCCTTCGAGGCCTCAGGACATTATAAATCAAGGGAATATAATGAAAGAACATAATACACTTGATAGGTTAAGTGAAATAAAGCACGATACTTTGTTACTTGGAGCTTCTCATGATCGACTTATACCAAAAACAGC
The DNA here is from genome assembly GCA_964598265.1 of uncultured archaeon. Classification (GTDB taxonomy): domain Archaea; phylum Asgardarchaeota; class Lokiarchaeia; order Sigyniarchaeales; family SOKP01; genus Loki-b32. Next base: position 237 of record CAZRBD010000254.1, on the reverse strand, counting down.
CATGATTGAAATGCATAAACGAATTACTAACAGTAGTTTAGAGTTCATTGATAAAGCGGGACATTTTATGACGTTGTCAAGAGCCTCTGAAGTAAATAAAATCATTATAGATTTTCTTGAAAAGTAATTAAAATAATGAGGAGATACTGAGAATTGGATATTACTAATAATAAAAAAAGAAGATTTAAATTATTCAATCATCTTGAGAAATTCTTCCTCGGTGATAATCTTAGTATC
>CAZRBD010000253.1:0-3888 GCA_964598265.1 uncultured archaeon | reverse complement strand
CTTATTTTCGTAATTTTATATCTTTATTGGTTTTATTTAATACCAAACATCTCAATAAGGTGATAATGAAGAGGATAATTTTCTAATATTAAGTAGTATTATGTTTAAAATGGATATTGAAAAAATTTGGAACGAAAGTAAATGGACAGCTCAAGCACGACAAATTATTAGGGGTCTTAAAAACTTTCCAGAAGATTCCAAAATAACATTAATTTTAAGACATTCGCGTCGAAACGAGCCAAAAATATTAGACAATTTACATAATATAAGATTAACACCTGAAGGTCACGCAATTGCTAAAGAATTTGGAAGATTATTACCTATAGATAGAGAAATTCGATTATTCCATAGCATAATTATGCGTTGTGAAGAAACAGCAGAAAATATCTTATCAGGATTCGAAAATAGTGGTGGAAAAGGCAAAATTATTGGAGCTTTTTCACCTTTATATGACATAAGAGCATCAAGTGATTTTCTACCAAATCTTTTAAAAAAATATAATATATATCAATTTTTTTTTCGTTGGGCTGCTGATCTATTTCCTCCAGATCAAATAATTTCTATGCAGAAATATTGTCAGAATGCGGCTAAACTTATTTGGAGTGAAATCAACAACTCTCCCGATAGGGCTATTGATATCCATGTTACTCATGACATCCTTATAATAGCATTCAAGCTTGGGTGGTTTGGATTCCCCCCAAAAAAGAGATGGGTCTCGTTTCTTGGAGGTTTTGCTTTAACCTTTGAAAAAAATAACATCTTACTATTAGATTCAGGTAACTTAGTTTCTGCAGAAGTTCCATATTGGTGGGAGAATTAAGGATTCTACAATCAACTCCTTTGCATTTAAAGTAAATCCGTGAAAGAAAATAAATTAGAATGAACCAACCTTTTTGAAGTAAATATCTCATTAGCTTAAATCTATAGAAGATAATTTTCTAATAATAAGCAATATTATGATTAAAATGGATATAGATAAAATTTGGAAGGAAGACGAATGGACAACTCATGCCCGTCAAATAATAAATGGTCTTAAAATCTTTCCAGAAAATTCAAAAATAATATTGATTCTTAGACATTCGCATCGAAATGAGCCAAAGATATTAGAAAAAGTTTATAAATTAAGATTGACCCCCCAGGGTCATGCGATCGCTAAAAAATTCGGTGAAAATTTACTTAAAAGCAGGCCAATAAGAATTTTTCATAGTATTATATGGCGGTGTGAAGAAACGGCGTCAAATATACACGTAGGGTTTAAAAATATTGGTGGTAAAAGTGAATTAAAAGGAGCCCTCAAAATTCTCTCGAGTATTGGAATAAATGAAGAATATTTTATGAAGCAATTTAAACACGTCCCATTTATTGAAATTTTTTATCGTTGGGTAGTTGGCTTTTATGATCCCAAGGAATGGACCCCATTCATAGAATATTGTCAAAAAACAGCCCATCTTATTCTGAATCAAGTTAAAAATTCACCTGAAAATGGATTAAATATTTTTGTTACTCATGATTTGAACCTAATGGCTCTTCGATTTGGATGGTTTGGGCTTCCACCTGAAAGATGGGTTAAATTTCTTGGTGGTTTTGCATTCGCTTTTCATAAAGATCGGATTTTATTATTGGATTATGGTGAATTAAAGAAAGTAGAAGCACCACACTGGTGGAAAAATGAAAAATAAAATTTGAAAACAATTTTTATATTTTCTTTCTGTATATCTTTATTCATTTGTCTTGGCAGTATTGGCAATAAATGCTTCAAAAATTTGAGGAGCAACTTCAGGGGGAAAACTATGCCCCATGCCATCTATAATTAACAATTCTGCTCCGGGTATTATCTCTGCAGTATCTATACCCCCTTCAACAGGAATAAGTGGGTCTTCTCTTCCATGAACTACAAGTGTTGGAACTTTTATTGACGCGAGTCTAGATTTTCGATTACCATTTGCAGCAATTGCTGCCGCTTGTCGCATTACACCTTGTGGATAAAAACAGCGATCATATACTTTTGCTCTTAATTCATAAGCTAGTTCTTCATTATAAGGAAAAGTTCCATATATAAGGTGACCACGTCTTACACCTTCTTTAATATTGGCTTCACGATCCATTGGGAGCGGTGCAAATAATTCTCGTATTAATTCGGCTGAAGGTTGTGGTAAATCAGGGTTTCCAGTGGTACTCATTATTGATGTAAGGCTTAATACCCTTGAAGGGTGTCTATATGCTATTACTTGCGCTATCATTCCACCCATCGAAACACCACAGATATGTGCTTTATCTACATCTAGATCATCCAAAACACCCATAGCATCATCAGCCATGTCCTCTAATAAATACGGTACTTTGACACTCTCTCCTCTTGCTATGGCAGCATATATTTCCGGCAAGTTTGGTAGACCTGCTTCATCAAATTTTGTTGATAATCCTACATCTCGGTTATCGAATCTGATAACATAGCATCCTTGGTTTGCTAGGCCTTCACACATTTCATCTACCCAAGCAATCATCTGACCCCCAAGCCCCATTACTAATAATAATGGTTTTGATGAGGGATCTCCAAATGTATCATATTCTATTTCTATATTATTTACATGTGCTTTTGGCATTATACTTTCCTTTTGAATTATTTGAAATACAAATTATTTTTGAATGAATTAACCACTCTATATTAATTTAATTAATCACGCGTCAAAATGAGCTATTTTTTTGGTTATATTTTTTCTTATAATTTCTATTATATCTGAACCTGTGGTTAAAACTACATTTTTAGATTTTTTTAGCAAGTTTTCTTACAATATCTGCAACTAAAGCAAAGACTTTACCATAAAAACCTTTATTATTAAATTTAAAACAGATTAGGGTTTTAATAAGATTATGTTTGTTGATATAGAAAATAATTAACAATGGGAGCTTATAGTCCATAATCTTAAAATTGAAATTGATTTAAAAAACAATTAAGAAATATCAACTAATATTTTTTCATTTTTTAATTCTAAAATAGTTAAATTAAAGTTTCTTTGTTATTTTTATTCATTATGGCTATATTTGGGATAAATTACGAGAAGTGTAGTGGATGTAATATATGCTTAACCGCGTGTCCTTTATTCAGACGAGATAAAGAACAAAATAAAGTAGTTTTTAATAGCACAGGTCCGTGTAATTTGTGCGGGCAATGTATTGCAAGGTGTCCTGAGGATGCGATCTTATATGAGGATATAGGTGAAGCTCTTTCTTATGAGGGAGTCGACAAACCGGAATATATTGCATCTTTTGATACGATTTACAAAGTTCTTAGAGCAAATCGTTCAACCCGGCTTTATAAGAAGAAAAAAGTCCCCAATGATGTATTGAAAAAAGTTTTTGATACTATGACTCAAGCTCCAACCTCAGCAAACAGAAGAACAGAAAGATTTACTATTTTATCAGATAGAGAAGAGATTAAAAAGTTAAATGATGCTGTTAACGATGAAAGATTGAGCCATCCAGATGTTAAAGAAAAGTATGGTCCTTTGTTTAAGGTTCTAAGTAAAGTCTTCTATAATTTTATTTATTTCGATGCACCCCATGTGATTATTGTAGATTCTCCTTTAAAAGGTGTAGAAGTAAATATTGGTATTATAATTACTTATGGAAGACTTGCAGCACAATCTCTTGGTTTAGGAACATGTTGGAATGGTTGGACAATGGGAGCTATTAAAAACAATCCGGAAATAAAAAAATTGGTTAAAATTAGTGGTGAAACAGTAGGTGTATTTACTATAGGATATCCCGCTGTGAAATTTTATCGATCCCCTCCGCGGACTCCTAAACAAATTAATGGATTAGATTAATGGTTGGATTAAAATATCACATATTTAAAAATTTCATCATTGATTAACCACGCATTTAGAT
>CAZRBD010000252.1:0-3941 GCA_964598265.1 uncultured archaeon | reverse complement strand
TTACCATAATTACTTGAAATTATATCATGTTTAATAATAAAGCTTGCAGTATGAGGAGTAATAATTGTAAATAAAATCCTATACCTATATATTCTTGAATTATTAACTGGGTTTCCCTTAAACTTTCCTTCTTATCTGTATAAACACTCCTTAATGAAGCAAAAAAAGAATAATTTGTATAAAATTGCATAATTATAAAAATGAAAATTTCTAAACTAAGTAAATATGGATTTTGATATAAAAACCGGTTAATACTTAGAAAAATTACTATGGACAATAAAAAATAACTAATGGTATGGATTAATCGAGCATACTTACTCTTTATCTTATTCAGAAAATAAACATCTATTAATGTAAATAAAAATAACAAGAATAATGATATAATAATACTTTCAAACACCCCTAAAAATTCAATTAACAAGAAAAATATCATTAAACTAAATTCCAAATACAAAAAGAATGTTAGTAATGAATAAGATGTCTCCAATAAATTAGGATATTTTAACTCACCAGCTATAGTATTAAAATTTTTAATGGTTTTAAATAACAAACCTGTCTCAATTAAAATAATTAGTATTATCATGAAAATATTTAATGTTTCGAATATAAAGGAGATGAAAACCCAATTAAGAGCAAGGAATCCTTGGAACAGTATGAATAACACAAATTCAATCCAATAATTTAGCTTTTTTTCACTTTTAACAAAAAAATAACTTAAACCATAGAGTATTAGGGAAGAATTTTGAATCAATAGCAACAAATATGGGACTCCACTTAATTCTTCAAAGAGTAGTACTAATCCGGTTGAAATTAGAGAAGAAATAAAAAAGGAACTCCAAATAAAAGAATTATAGATTAGTACCATACGACCAATAGAAATCTTTTGTTGTGATACATCTAAATCTGATAAGAAATAAAGAGTTATGAGATTTAGGATTGAGATTGATAAGCCTAAGAAGAAAATATTTTTATGAAAGTTATACAAAAGAAGTGATAAGACATTACTAAGAATAAGCCAAGACCATAAAATAAATTTATTTCGAGTAGAATTTAATAAGAAATAAAAGTACTTTTTATCCAATAAAAATCCTTCTATAAACATCACACCACTAATAAACAAGAGAAAGTAATAAATTGAGATAACAATGTTTAAATTAATATAGATCATTTGAAGAAAGAGGTAGATACCGGCAGATATGGGAATCAGGAGATATAAACCAAAACTAAATTTACTAATAAATATCAGCAAATCTTTAATTTTAAAATCCAAATCTGATTTTTCGAGATATTTCAAACAGAATAGAAGAAGAAAGGGCCAAATTATTAAAAAACCACAAACTTGGTATATTACAATAATCTGATTTATTAAAAACTGGCGTAAGTAAATAGGGAAAATAATAGATATAAATAATGAAATGCAAAAGGAATTAAGGATAAAACATGTTCCATTAAGCCTTATGATTTGTTTCTTGTCCTCATATAATTTTAAAAAGCTATTCTTCTTCTTATCTTCTGCGTTTGCAGAACCTTTGAAAAGATTAAATATGAATTGGAATATCAAAAGATAAAGCATCACCCAGGTTAAAAACCAATAAGGTTGAATCACTTCTGATTTTATAAATATCTCCAATAAAGGGGCAGTTATTGGGATGGGAATAATAAACAATAGAAAATATCGATATTCGGTTATTAGAAAATACATGAATATAATGATAACTGTAGTAAATATTGAGATCATAACTCCAGGAGTTGCGTTAAATAACATGGATGATAATGAGGTTATAGATAAAGCTGAACCAATTGAGACGACTAAATATGGTATTATTCTGTTAATTGGAATCTTCATTTTATAATGATTGAAAACATAAAATGAAAATCCAAATACTGTCAACGATAGAGAGGATGCAAATACAAGTAGTTCAGAGCCTAAGAAGCTAAATGTATTAAAAGCCAACCAAGAAAAGCTAAATATTAAAATCCATGAGAGAAATAAATCTATGATCCTCTTAGATAATTTTACATATTTTGAAGAATAGAGACTAAACCCTGTTATAATTAGAGCAATATTTACTGAAAATATTGGATTTAGAATTACCGATAATAGAATGAAATAAATGGTTAAGAAAATCCCTAATATTGTTATTAAATATGCGGTAATTAAAATGGTACCAATCGATCTAATGTTAGGGAAAAAGGAATATACTATTAAAAATAACCCAATCACTAATATATCAATAGAAATAGCAATTTCGAATGGAATTCCAATGTGGAACAAATAAACAAATAAGAAAGAAGCATTTATTCCAATTATTATCAGCCATAAGACTGAATTTATTCTCCAATATTTAAATCTAGAAACTAAAGGTACTAGTAAAATTACTGCAAATAGCGCAAACAATAAATTTCTTAATAAAATTTCCCTCACAAATAAGTTTTGGCTAACCCAATATAGTAAGAATAGACTTTCTCCCCATATTATTAATAAAATCTGAGATAAGTATTTCTTTATTTTAGTATATAAGACAGGTAAATACAATATTGAACAGATAATTATTGACAGAATAAGTGAACCCTGAACATCGTAAATTCCAAATCTTAATGAGTTTGTTAGAACATCTATTCCTGTGAAACTTTGATATATCACAAAAAAGTTTACCAGAGGGAGGATCATCCACGCATACCAACCTGATTTCCAAATAGCCCAAGATATTCTCCATTGGAAAATTCCAATAGAAAAATAGAAGAGAAAGACACCTAAATTAATCGCAAATATCAAAGGAACGGGCGATAGAAGAGGAAGGGATAGAGAAGCGATAATTAGAAAGTAAACGAATATTGGAAAAGAAAGAATTATCGAGGTAAGAACAATAAGAAATGACGTTTTTCTAAATTTTACTGGCGAATCATTAAACAGGAGAACAAAACCAAATCCAGTAAAACTCGTTGTCAACATAAATGTTAAAACCGGGGAGTATAATTCAAAGATTTGATTGTTAAAGAGCCATGAATATGACATAAAACTAACAAGGTCAAAAATAAACAAAAGTATACAAGGATTTATAAACCATTTATAACGTTCATCATTTTGACGATAGAGTTGGATTCCTATGAGCAATAAAAAGATGAAAAGTGAAATTGTGAAATTATATATGAGCAAAATATTAGTTAATACATTGAAAACAGCAAAAGTAATTGTGGGGATAATAGAATATAATAAATATTTCTCTAAACTGTTATTCTTCTTTAAATTCAACAATATAGAAAATGATAAAACAACTGTCAAAGTTAAGAGATAAACGATGATAAAAATACCGATTAAATTGAAATTAATCTCCAAAATGATATTATAAGTATTAAGAATTGCAATAAATTCAATGAATGTTACATAGCTTAGCAAGAAATAAGATAAAAACCTAGAAATCGTAAATACACTCCTTTTAGAAAGAATTAATATATAAGAAATTAAAATAGGAAAGATTATCAGAATTGAATTAAAAAATAGAAGGCATATAAATAATACAAAAGAGGATAAATATATCCTATATAATTCAATTACAGAAGAATCCTGCGTGATATCTGTGAATCTTACAATGTAATAATATAATATTAAAACGAGATTGACAATGATTAGAGTTATCTGAATAAAGCTATATAAATTAAAGAAGGGTGTGAAACTTGAGAGCGTGTAAAAAACTTCCAAATAAAGACTAAGGAGTGATGCTATGAAAGACAATAATGTAATTTTCTTCATCAATAATAGATTTTTAGATGATAAATAACGCAAATTTCTTAAAATATACAAACTAATAGGAGTAAAAAAGGTAAACGTTAACGAGAATAAAAATATCTGATTAATTAAAGAAAATTGGTATAAGAAAATACTAATAAGAGAACTAATAAGAATACATAAAACTATTTTAATTGAAAGCCATGTAATCAGT
>CAZRBD010000251.1:0-4120 GCA_964598265.1 uncultured archaeon | reverse complement strand
GAAATTTTTAGAGTAGAATCATAATAATCTTCTAATTTTATAACCTTAGAAAGTTTTTGAGTAATAATTTCTAATTCTTCTTCATTCAATATATCTAGATACCCTTGTTGAGCTAGTAAAGGAATGATGGACTCATAGGTCTTAAAAAAAGAAAGTATCTTACTATCGATATGTTTTCTATGAGTATTATCAAATTTTTTTAGCTTCCACATTATTCTTCCGATTAATTCATATTTTTCTTCGCATCTAAAATCATATCTAATTAATTCTAAAATAATTTCAATTCCGAATGTTCCAAGTTTTAAAAAGGTTTTATTGTTAATTTTTATACCATGGTCTTTAAATATATCATAATCTTGATAAGTTTGTTCAAATTCAAATCCTAATTTATTAGCTACAGATTTAGCCCCGAGGTCTCCAAAATAAACACAAAATTCCTCGTCTGATAAGTAGTCAAAAAAGTGAATTAGATCTAGGAGTATACAGGTTAATAATATAATCTTATCATCTTTCTGAAAATTGGGAAATTCCTTCATAAAGAATTTATCTATAAATGCTCTATCTAATTGAATAATATATTCTATAAGTTCCATAGACTTGTAATCAACAACCTCAACGATTTTATTAAAGTTGAATTTTTTTTCTTTAACAATTTGTATGAAACTCCTTAAATATTCACTGAAATCAATTAATTTATCGAGTAAATTCAAAATATCAGAAAGAATTAGCGTATTTTCTTCATTATTTAAAAATTTTAGATAATTTTCTTTTAAAAGGTACAAGATCACGACAGAGTTTCCACTTTCAAACCTTTTATAAATCTCTTCTTTAAATATTCGCCTTGCAGTAGGATCACCTACATCCGTTAACTTTTTTAAAAGAGGAAATGAAATTGTCCGATGAAGTAAACGTGTGTCATAATTATTCTCAGTCCATGCCTGGATATTACTGCAATGCCCCCAAAATTCTGTTTCTGGATCTAAAATATGTTTACCTTCACTTTGACGACTATAATTGATCTCAAGTTCATCTATAGATTGAATTTCATCATATTCCTTAATATCTTTCATCGGAATTTCAAACAATAGAAATTTACACTGATCAAAACGCTGTCCTTTTATAAATATAACCGTTTCTCGGCCTATTAACCTAAGAGAAATGTAGTTATTAATTTTAAACTCTTTTTTAGATACCAATTTCAACCTTTTCTTTAATTTTTGTCTTATAATTCTATAAAGTACTCAAAATTATAAATTATTTCAAACATGTGAGTGTCGAATTTTTCTGATAATTCAAATCAAGTAAAATATACAAAAAAAAAATTGCAAATCCTACAGATCAGTTCTGGAAAGAATATATTGTTGATAAAGAGGTTGGTTATATATTTACTCTAACGTTAGTGTTATTGATAACGATTCTTCAAATGCTTGGCCTTCAATACTCGCTTTGAATGGCATTTCTTCTGAAGTAAATAGTTCTTTAAAGTAGCCAAACCAATAGGAGCTATATCGTTTGTTCTGTCGATGTTTGAAGAGGAGATAAATTGACTTTTTATTCTCTTTAACAACATCAATTTTATAGAAATAATTAGAAACAACCCAGATTTTTTGGATAGTTCCAATTATTTCATCCATGGTAAGACTTTTTAAGGGTCTAGAATCATTGTACCAAAGAATTAAATCAATTGCCACATTTTTCTTAAATGGTTTATCCAATCGTTCCTCGGGTGCTTCTGCAGCAGCAATTAGTTGATTGAAAGTTGTCTTACCTATGAGCATCATCTTCATTTCCTCCCTTGCACGCACCCATAAATCCCTATTTAAATCTTTTTGGTCTCCATAATACTTACTTGCTCGTTCTATAAATGAGGTAGTTGACTCCTTCTTTTCTTTATATTTATCTATAATCCCGTGAATCACTGGCGACATTGAAAGAAAGGCGTCATAACTTCTTATTGAATTTTTCACTAAATCTGATATGGTTGTCCCTTTGTTCTTATATTTATCAATTAAATTCCTGGTCTCTTCACTTACCTTTACATAAATTGGTTTATCTTTAGATTCTTCCTTGTGAGTTTCAATTTCTTTATTATTTGACGTTAGGATCAACTCCTTTTTCTTTTTTCATTAATTTTGTAGTTTTGAATATATATCTTTATATTAATAAACTTTAATTTTATACCTTAAATGAAAAATACCTTAGATAAATATTTGTTTTCATATATAGATAAATATTTGTTTTCATATATATATAAATATATAATGACATTTCATTTAATTCTTTGCTTTTTTCGCGTTTTCTATATATAAATATATATATTTAAATAATAATACGGGCAACTCTTTCCTATTTTTTCCTTGAATTTTTTTTGATCATAACATTTAAATATATTAGTATATAATTATATATAGAGAACCAAAATTATAAAATAAAAAATATAATAAAATATAAGAAGTGAAGGAAGAAGATCTCAGGTTCAATCTATATTAGAAGATAATGAAGATAATTAATAAAAAATGAAAATTTTTTTATCAAAACCCGTTATTGTAGCTTTAGGTAAGTGGAATTAGAGCCTATTGCGAAATTTTGCCAGCAACATGGAAGTAAGTTATCTCCATAAATCTTTCATATTCTCTTGAGATTAAATTAATTTTGGCTAACAATAATGATACAACCAAGGGTGACTAGAAAATTGACTAACATTCAATGGAAGAAAAAAGATAATGTAGCTATATTTTTAATCGCATCTGTTGGTTTGATACTCACATTTATAGGCTTCTCTTATAATGGATTTTATGACATTTATTTTAGTACCTGCATCGGATTATTTGTTGGAGGGATTATCTTATCAATAATTTCAACTTTTCTTGCTCAAATGGAATCAAATATTTCAGGAGCAGGTGAGTTAGATGCGGAAGTTGATGTAGACATAGATATAGACGCGGATGTTGATATAGATATAGATGCGGATGTTGATATAGATATAGATGCGGATGTTGATATAGATATAGAAGCAGAGACTGAAATTGATACAGGTCTAAGGACTACAGTCACTCCCGCGCCAATCATGCTATTATTCTCTTCAGGATTTTTAATATTTGGAATAACGGGAATTTTGCTGTATCAATTAATTGGGGAAGCATTACGATTTATTATTCTTTTTGTTGCACCTACAGCTGCATATCTAACTACCAAGATAATCAATTTTGTTTGGAAAATTATTACAAAGTCAAGGTTTTATAGAATATCATCAACGCTGAATTTAATAGGAATCCAAGGAGAGGTGTTATTAAATGTTGATGAAAGGGGAGGTATAATTAAAATTCCTTCCAATACACCAATGAAATTTGAAAGGTTACATGTGAAACCTAGTATTAATGCTTCTCATTTCGAGAGGGGTGAAAAAGTATATATTTGCGATGTGAGAAATGGCTATTTATTGGTTGATAATAATAAAAAATCGATAAAAAGAAAGAAGTGATGGCTACAAAGACACGAGAATTGTCATGTTAATGTTAATTATGAGAATTTCAATATTTTTTGTTTTATTTTAGAAATTTACAAAAAAATGGAAAAGTAAGTAATATTATATAAAAATAAAAGAGAGGAGGTTTAGATACAAAAAATGTTATATCAAGAATTAAATCCTTGGTTTGTAGGGCTTGGAGTTACAATAGGTATAATAGTCTTCCTATTTGTAATATTCATTGCTGCTCGTTACCGTAAGTTCAAGACAAATCAATTCGTCATACATTTGAGAAATGGTAAAGTTAAACACGCAGGATTAGGTGGAAGTTTATTTCTTCTACCATTGATAGATGAATATATTGTCATTCCTACTACTAGTATCCAAACAGTTGTTGAAGCTCATGAACAGGTAGTTTCAAATGAGTATCAAAACATTGAAATCGAGGGATTATTAATTTGGAAAGTTATTGATCCAGAAAAAGCATTCAGTGCAGTCTCATGGGTCATGCAAGATAACAACTATGTTGAAAAGATATTAAAGGGTGCAACAGAAGCGATAATTCGCACTACCTGTGCCAATATGCCAATAGAAAAGATCATAAGGGAAAGAAGAGAGATTATTGATCCCATTGAAAAGGATCTACATGAATTA
>CAZRBD010000250.1:0-4126 GCA_964598265.1 uncultured archaeon | reverse complement strand
ATTTATTACATCATAAATAACGAATTGGCATTAGAGAACAATTTTAGATATTTTTCAAAAGATTAGCTTTCCAAGAAAGAGAAGAGGGTTGATTGAAATAAATTATGGATTTTAATAGAAATTATAAAAAAAAACCAAGTGAATTAAAAATGAGAATTTATGTTTGTCAAAATTGTCTTAAAAAAAATAAAATTGGTGGAAGAATAAAAGGACGCACTTGCAAAAAATGTGGATCTCCTTTAGATTAATATTATGGTGGCGTTTATTCCAGAAGATCATATAATAGAATGTCCTGAATGTAATTTTGCTTTTCATCATATTTTTACAGATGATCAAAAAAAAGATTCTATTCCTAAAGCTGATGGTTCAGGTATTAATCCATTTTTAAAATGTCCATATTGTGTAATCTTAATTATTATTCCAATTTTCCTAAATGTGTTTATTTCATAAACCTTCTCTGTTATTTTATCATACCACACTTCAAAATCATCAGTTTTTATCTTATCTATGATTTTATCATCAATTCTTAATTCGTACATATATTGTTGTTTTTTATCTGTAAACATAGCTCTATATTCCATCATTATGTTGATTTATTTCATTAACCAGTTCTAAACTGTTTCCTTTAGATTTTCGTTCTTTTAGAAAATATGATAAAGATAAGATTAATTCTTTAATATCATCTAAATACCGAATAAAAATTCCGTATCCAAATTTTTCAATAAAAGAATAAAAGCCACTTGTAAGATTTCCTTGATATTTTTAATTTTAAAAGACTGTTGATAAAATAGTTAAGATTTGACCCGTTTTAAATTCTCCCCTTGTGGATGTTATCACCTTTTTATTATGATTTAGCCCTTCTATTTTGGATCACCGTTATGGATAAGAACGTTTCTAAGATCACCGACCATGATTTAGAGGATTTTTTTATTTAAATGGATCGAATGAGGTCTGAATCACCAGTTCCTATATATCTGGGTGATATGCTCATATATACCTTCATATCACACCTATTTTTTATCAAAAACTAAGTATATTATCTACATGATATATCAAGAATATCTTCCATTTGTATCTTTACTCAAACAAGTGGATAAAAAAGAAATCAAACTGCCTTTTCCGCTTGAGTACACCATCGAGAAAATTGAGAAGATCAAGAAGAAAATTAAGATTTTATATTTATATATTAATATTTTCGAAGGAAGTCTTTTTCAATTCACTACAGATAAACAACAATATAAAATTATTACAAAAGGAAAAATTTGCTAAAAGGTTTCTTAATAAAGAAAAATCAAATGAGTGAATTATTCAATAATAAATAAAAAAAGAAGTTAATAATTTTAAATATTTGAAGTTTAATCCCCTGAGCTTTCTTCCTTCTAAGTTCTATAACCGTCTCGTTTTTTATTAATAGATTTCAAAACTTTTGAAAGGATTGGACGGTCCCGTACTCTACGTTTTGACATAGTTTCATAGAGAATATCTTGAGTCTTTATTGCTTCTTCCTTTTCGCCTAGTTTAGCAAAAAATTCACTTAATTTATCAATATGCCGTTTAAAGTTGATGTGACCAAATGATTCAATGGCTGTAGATGGATCCGCTGTTAGAGCTATTGACATTAATTTTTGAGCTTCTTTATGTTGAGCAGGATTGATCTTTATACTAAAATAATTTTTCGGATCATTCGGTTTTTCAACCAGTAATTTATATTCATGCGCTACAGTATTACCAAGGATGAAATTAGCATGGAGTGCAACACGTTGGTCACTTAACTTCTCGGCAATCTTACTTAAGATTATGTTACCTTCAGTGAAGAATTGGCTACCTTTAAATGCGAATATACGGCTGATTTCATCTGAAAAAAAATCTTGAGCAAGCATTTGTTCTTCATAGTTGTGTGCGGGTGTTATACGCACTCTTAGAGGATTTGAGATAATATCATTTTTTTCTAATTTGAGAGCAAGATATACTGTATAATCTCCAGGTTGGGCGATATCCCACCCATTGCGACCAGCAGAGATACTGAGTGTTTCGTATAACGATTCATCCGGTTCTATTACTATCTTATTTTGTTCCCATAAATATCGAGCGTATGGAAAAAATTGACGTGCTGGTTTCCCTTCAGGTTTAATAATTACGATTAAAGAATCAGAGATAGATAATAAATGACTGTCTACAATTTGGGGTTGGGTTGAAATGTTAGTAAATTTAATTTCTAAGGTGATCGGTTCCATAAACTCGAAAATTGCTCCATTTCTATTAACCCTTAACTCTAACTTAAATGCTGGTTCAGCAAATAGTTTGAATCCTTGAAAACCATGATTATCAAACCAGTCAGCATTTCCAGGTTGCACAAAACGAATAGGAGCATGTCGCATAAAGAGAAGTTCACCGTCGCTAAATCGAAACTCGAAATCAGAAAAAAATGCTGCTTGTCCGCCAGTAACATTATTTGGATAATTCATATAACTCCGGGCTTGTGGTTCATTAGCGAGTGTAATCCAACCTGTACCCAACGACTTCTGCCATGAATGAGCTAGATTAAAAGCATGTCCCATCTCATGACATGCAGTCCAGAATAGATTCCTTTCGACCCAAGCTGCCGGATCTGCGTCACCAACAGGTGCTGTAGATATAAATGAATCATTAAAAATTGCTGTTCCTTGGCGATGATGAGGACCAATATCATCAAACATGATCCCACCAAGATTTGTTCCCCATTCATGAAGGGAAGCAAAAAATACCCATATTGCCCACTGTCCTCGAGCTGAAAAATGCGACCAATGTGTTTGCATAGCATCATGCATTTCTTGGTCACTCCACTCTGCATCATTTCCCGCTCCACTAATGGGCACAATATTACCAGAAGTCGTAGTGACGTCAAACCCTGCACGTTTATAGACTGTTTCAATTGTTAAATCTTCACAACGTATATTGTTGGGTCTATTCGGATGAGAACATGTATTATAAATAGTTGATGCAGTTTCACCTGTAGCAGAATCAAACTCAAAATCAACAGGATGAAAATATTTGGATTTAAACTTGTATACACGCGAAAACGAATTTCCCCCGCCCCCAGAAAAAGTTATAGTAATGCTACGTCGAATAGGAAGAAAACTATTTTTAATAACAATATCAACATGAGTATAAGGGAATAAATTAGTATCACCATCTTTATACCAAATATCTCCCTCCCAACCAGTTGGATTTGTTCTTAAGTTAGCAATCCAGTGAACAAAATATTTCAAACCGATTTTTGCTCCGCTTACTACCATTTGTGAATAATCTCCATCCACATCTAATCGTATTTCTTCTTTAAAGAAAAATATTGGTATAGGCCAAGGTGTAGGAAATGGAATTGGTTGAGGAATTGGTGTAGGTAATGGTATCGGTTGAGGGATTGGGGTAGGTAATGGTATCGGTTGAGGGATTGGTGTAGGTGTAGGAAAAAGACGATCAATTGGCTGAATAGGTTGCTCAATAATCTTTTTATAGCTATATTCATATAACCCGCTCACAGAAGGAAAACACAATAAAGTGTATGGGATTGGTCCTTGAAGCACTAAAGCATCCTTAAATTGTTCAGTAAGGGTTTTCTTAATAATTTCTTCAATTGATTTACTATCATTTAGTTCTTTCACTCTTCTTTCGCCTCTTTTTGCTGTTTAACATGTTTCATTTTCTTTTAAATAACTAATCTTTTTATGATAAATGTAGTTAATTGTAAGAAACTGAAACGAATTTTAGGATTTACAGCAATGTAAAAAATATTATGCTAGTATTTAAATTTATCTTTTTTGTAAAAAACAAAAAAAGAAAATATCTTTTCTCCTATTAATTATTTAAAATTGTTGCTAAATTGGTGGAACTCAAATTATGAGTAAAAATTGACCTCTCAAGAAAAGGAGAGCCCACTGGACGAAAAGCAATTAAAAATCAAATAAAACAAATTTTAAGGGAAAAAGGAAGAGCTATTGAAGAATTAGTAAGGAATACTGGAAAAGCAAAACTTGAAGAAGTATTTCCTAACATATGTGCAGCTCTAAAAAAATAGAAGAAGAACAATAAAACCTGATTAGTTAATAATTTCATTTTTAATTTTAATCTTGGATTTTAATAAGATTTT
>CAZRBD010000249.1:0-4143 GCA_964598265.1 uncultured archaeon | reverse complement strand
TCTCATGCTCAAACCATTGGGATCGATATTAGATATCTCATTATCACTGCAACAATTAGTAACCAATTGTCTCAAATTATCAAGAAAGTTTTCCGATTATACACGATTCACTTATTCATATTTCGAGGTATCTAACTAGAATTGAAACTAAATTAGAACCATATCCCTGATTATGTTCCTATCTTGATATCTCTGAATAAAAAGTTATAAGGTGAAATTTTTGTCAAGAAAATATTGTAACGTATAATATTCTGAATCTTCATTAATTAAGTGAAATCCAAACCAAGAAAGCACGTAAAATAGATAGTCTAGCCCTGCTACTGCAGATGTAGAGTTAAGATGCCAAGATAATTTGCGATATTTTTTGACATCCGCATCGTAACTAAGGGGATCCTGAGAAAAAATTCTGGTTAGCCGCTTTACTGCCCCTCGTAATATATTACTGTCGCAAAATTTAGAACTTTTTTCTAAAAAGACCTTATCGTTTTTAAAACTCATATATCCCATTATGTTCATGCATATTTAAAAAAAAATTAGAACCTAGAAAATTTCAACTTAGGAGTTTTTACATAGAACTTTTTTAGTTAAAAATTTAGCAAAGTCGAATTTATCGCCCAAATCTTTTATAATAATTTTGTATAAAGAATTTTCCGGTGGTAAGGGCTTACTTCTGTGTTTAACATTTTCGCAGTATTCAAAATTGTACCTGAATTTATGCCGCACACTTCAGCAATTTCGCGTGATTTGTCTACAGAATTTATTATAGAATAAATAATATATTTAGGAATTTCAAAATTTATATTGATTGTTTTACATATTTTTAGCTTTCAATTCTTCAGGTGTCTTTATAATGATTTACTACCTCTAATTTTCGTCCTTTTTTGATTTACTAAGCAACATCTCCTTATTCTTTTGCACGAACTTCCAGCCAAATCCTGTTAAACCTTCTAGGGGGCCTTCAATACCTTTGGGATTACCCGTTCTGGTGAAGGTAATATTAGTCTTTTTGATTGCCTTTACTACATTATAAGGAGTTCTAAATTTCTCGATGAGTAGCATAGCTTTTTTAGGGCCAATATTTACCAGTCCTTCTATGATATAAATCCTCCGGTCTTCGATAGTCATTCAATTAAATCCATCAGTTTATTTCAATTAAATCCATCAGTTTATCAGTTTATCAGTTTAAATTATTTCAATTAAATCCATCAGTTTATCTTCAAGTTCTAAAATTCTCAACTTAAAAACATTACTATTGTGTTCTTTTTTCACTTCTATCTACCTATTGATTTGATAAAAAATAAAAAAATTATACCAATATGACGATAGGGAAAAGTTTTTGACACAATTTATCACAACGACTGGTATTTTACACGATAGACTTTATGGAAAAGATAAAAAAATAGACATGCCACTTAAGATCAATAGATTGAAATTCGAAACTTCACTTGAAAAGAAACTGAAAGAAATTAATCGAATTAGGAATAACATCGTTCATAAAGGGATGACAGAAGAAGAAATAAATTTTTTGCTAGATCATACATTTTCTAAGATTAAGGAGAGTTATTTTCAGCTGCTAGTTCAATTGATAAATAAACAAATATTTTCTGTTGTAACACAAAACAAATTAGGAATTAAATCTATACGATTTTGCACTAAAATAATAACCACAAAAAACGAATATGAGGATTATTATAATAACAATAGCGAAAATTATTGTAGTTTCTTCTTCTCCCATTTTGAGATTCAGTTTTCTATTTTAATTACTTTATTTATTTTGATAATTTAATTGTGGATGAATATCTGTGTGATTCTGCAGAGTAATCCGTTGAGAAAAGAGAAAACATTTAAGATCCATTTAATCTCGCTCGTCACAGTACACCAACTAATTTTTGACTTATAGGTTTAGTAAGTTGCTTTTTATTTTAAGTTGTTACATTTAATAGCAAGAGAGTAGAATTTTGTAAGTGAAAATAGTCAAGATATTATAGATTTGAAGTTAGAGAATAACAAATTATTAACGATGCTAAATGAATCAAAAGAAAAAACAGATGATTTAACTGAAAGATTAGAGAAGCTTAAAAACCAAGTAGCAAAATTGGATATACCTATGCTTTTAAAACTCCTAAAGGATTCTACTTTTAAAGGCTCTTATGGAGCTTAAACCCTTTTTTTATACTACTTTTTTTAAAATTTATTTAAACTTTAGTTTTATTCTAGGATTAATAACCTATCCCTTAATACGATTTTTAATATATCAAAAACATTTAAATTCATTATAGAGATTCAGTATGAGATTAAAAATAATATAATTATGAATGATACTGTAGAATATCATCAAAAACTTATCTTGGAAAAACTTTACATTGGTTTTATGAGCAATCCACCTAATAGAATTAATAACATAGATATAGAGCGTGTTTTTACAAATATTAGAAACAATACAAATTTCAATATAGCAAGGGAATTATTAAGCCAAAAAGGATTTCTTGAAGGGAATTTTGGAAATTATGGAAATATACCTTTTATGCAAATGACAGGAGAAGGGATAATTTATTTTGAAAAAACTTATATTATCCCAAATGATAAAAGGATATATCTTCTCTTAGCATCAAAATTGTTAACTTTTTTGAGAGATATAGGAGATTCTAAATATGATATAAAGAAATATATTGTTGATAGTGATTCAAGGACTATAAAAGTTGAAATACCATTATCTGATATTGAAGAAATACTAAAACATGATTATAATTATAATTTAAATGTTTTAAAATGGAGGATATTATATTTTACATCTCAATTCATCAGTAAACATATTATGGGAATTAATGGTATTGGTATAGGTAATGATATATTATCGTTCCATAATCCAAACTCATTTTGTCTAAATGGAAATGGATATAATTTTTTGAATGAAGTCTTTTTTATCGAAAAATTTCAAAAGATAGGAAATTATGACGGAAGAAGTCGTGTTACCCAATTGTATAATGATTTAAGTGTTTGGATTTCAAAAAATCGTTGGGTTGATGTTGCAATCAATATGGGAGCAATTATAGAATATTGTATTGATAACTATGTTGAAATTAAGAGTCTGAAAGAATTTTTTAAAAAAGGGAAATTAATCGATAATTTTAATCAAAAATTGAATATAATTCTTCAAAATCCAACATCAAATCCCGATGATATTTTTAATCCACAACACAGAGCAACTTGGAAGAGAATGGATATCTTAAAAGATTGGAGAAATTTTATTCATATATCAAAATTGGTAATCGAAAGGAGTCCGTTAGACGAAAAATCAATAAAAAATTTCTATGATGACTTTGAATTAACGCTAAATCTTTTATTAAATCTATAATCTTTATTTGGTAAAAATATTAAATTATAGTATGGTATCAAAAAATAGAGTAAGCTAGATAAAACTATAATCATGTCAATATGGGATTTAGTCACAAACATTAGCATAATTATAACTATAATTGCTGGAATACTGGGGATTATTGCTTTTTTTATGCAACTAAAATGGAAAACCGTATCACCAAAATTTAGACTTAAAAGAAAACTAAAAAAATATAAGAAAATAAGACTTAAGGTCGAAAGAGAAAAAAAGAAAGTAAGAGAAATATTTGCTTTATTACATAAAGCTCAACAAAGATTTGAAGATAAAAATTTCAGATATTCAATTAATGCTAATGGGCATGGAGATATCAATATAAAGAATTTATATATAATCCATCTCACGCCTCAGGGTAATTCTCAACCAAATGAATTTAAAATAAGTAGAACTAATAATCCTAATGAAGCGTACTACTCGGAAGGATATCCTGAAGCTCAGAAACTAAATAATAATCTCAATGTCCTAGATGACTTAATTAAAGAAATATAATGATACTTAGTTTGGCAATTAAATTTTTTACTTTTTATCAGAATTTTTAGGAAATAATTGAAATAATATCCCCTGAGCAGGATTAAAATAATTTTCCCCCAAATGTCTTAGTGAGAATTTATCAAAATCTAAAGTAAATTAAAGTAAATTAAAGGCTCTTACATTATTCATAACATCCTCTCTTATTTGGATAACTTCTTGAGGCGTATGCGCTGTCTTTGTTAACACCGTTGGAAAATGCTGGTCTTTTAACCATTTGA
>CAZRBD010000248.1:0-4165 GCA_964598265.1 uncultured archaeon | reverse complement strand
CTACTCCTCTCGCTGCTTATAACTATTCATGGAACATAGGAAATGATCTAAGACACGATACCGGTGATAGATTAGCCGCTGATCTGAAATTTATTGGAGTTGATCTGGAAGTTAATGGTATGGCGTGGGGAGATCTGATCGGTATGATAGTTAACAATAGAGACGAGATGGATATGTACATGTTAGGATGGGCTCCAGATTATCAGGACCCAGAAAACTATTTAACTGCAATATGGGGTAATGAATCCGCAATTAATGGTGGTAACTACAATGCACCTGATGTCATGACATTAATGTACGAAGGTGTGACTGAGACTGATCTAGTAAAAAGAAAACAGATTTACGATGAGGTTCAAAGATTAATGGTTGAAAGAGATTACCCCGGTCTGACCCTTACTACAGGTTTAAATTATGATGCCTGGAAAAATGAGGTCAAAGGATATATTTCTAATCCTCTTGGTAAAGTATGGTGGTATCCGGTTTATATCGAATCCGACAATTTAATACCACCAAACATTACTATATACTCACCGGTGTCCGATCAAGTATTTGGAGTTGATGCTCCTATATATAATATTACTATTAATAATGGATCCGCATTAGATTCTACATGGTATACTATAGATGGAGGATTAACAAATTATACTTTTTCAGTATTAATTGGAAATGTGAGCCAAACCGCATGGGATGATGCGGGGATCGGTTCAATAAGCCTTACCTTTTATGCAAATGATTCATTGGGGAACTTAGGATCTGAAACTGTCAATATTTTTAAGGAGATATATGCACCGGCTGACTCGATTACAGTCACTAATCCTTCTGGGCTTGTACTATGGGAAACAGGTACTACTCACGCCATTACTTGGACCTCAACAAGCAGTATCGCAAATGTGAATATTTATTTGTATAGAAATGGAATATTAGAAGCAGTACTCTCTCCGAGCACCACGAACGACGGATCATACTCATGGACTATACAATCTGGACTCGTGAATTCTACCTTATATCAGATAAAAATCACAGATGTATCAAATTCTACCACTTTCGATTTCAGTGATTATTTTGGGATATATACTCCTCCTGCGCCAGTTGACCAAGAAATTCCAGGATATGATCTATTCTTGTTTCTTGGTGCGGTATGTATAATTTCAGCAATTTTCATAAAAAAACGGTATAAATCGACCATATCACAATAAAAGTTGAAAATTAACCTTTTTTTTAATTTTTAATAAAAAATTTAAAACCGCTTCCATAAAATAAGGCAGATCATCCGGCATTCTAGATGCAATTAGATTAAGGTAAAAATTAGTTATTAATATATTGCATAAAATCTATGTAAGCTTACTCCTGATATTTTACGTTAAAATTACAAATAAAACGATTAAGGGTTTTAAAGGGTGAATGGATTACTCCAATTGGTTTAAAAATAATTTTTTATGGAAATTTACGATCTTTAAAATTTACTAGTTCTCCTCTAGTAAATTCCATAATTCCAGCTAAATGGTGGTTGATTTTTATTTCAAATCCTCTATCACATTAAAGAAGAATTAGACATTTGGATTAAAATTTATAAGTTTAGGTTTAAAAAAATTTCTACGTATATATAAAATAAGAATTTGATTAATGATAAAGAGAAATTAATAGAGATATATAAATTAAATCCAAATTTTTGCTCTAATATTCAAATATTTATGATCTAGAAACAAAATATCTGAATTTTCCACTATCATCATCAATCTGCCATGCTTTAAAAAAATCAAAGGCTTTCTTTGTATCCCATAAATTCCCTAAATTATTAACACCATTATAAAGATCTGTTAAAAGAGTCATATCACATGGATAATTTCTATGAGAAGGGTAAAGTTCACTTATCTTCTGTTTTTCACATAAATTTATCAATTTAGAAAGAGTATTAAGGACTTGAGGGATTTTATCTCTTTTAGGTAAAAACTGATCTCCATAATAAGCGACATCACTAGTAAAAAGCTCACCATTTGAAGTAAGTAAGCATATAGATCCGGGTGAATGTCCAGGGCAATGTATAATCTCAACTTTTATTCCTCCTAAATCAAACACCTCGCCATCTTTTAAAGATTTAACGCTCTTTGCAGGGGGGATTAAAAAGTTTTGTTCCGCGTATATCTTAACAACCTTATTGGGGGAATCTTTAAAGTAGGAAACATCATATGGTTTCGAGACAAGGTCGACTTCCATTTCATGAATGTATATCTCTCCAAATTCTACATTACCTAAAGGATGATCCCAATGATAATGAGTATTAAAAACTAATAGTTTTTTTTTACCAATTAAATTATCTACAAGTGGTTTGAGGGGACTAAG
Source organism: uncultured archaeon (assembly GCA_964598265.1). Classification (GTDB taxonomy): domain Archaea; phylum Asgardarchaeota; class Lokiarchaeia; order Sigyniarchaeales; family SOKP01; genus Loki-b32. Next base: position 1,825 of record CAZRBD010000248.1, on the reverse strand, counting down.
TCCACATCCTGTATCAAGTAATAGAGCAGTATGAGCTCCTAAAAGTAAATATATATTAAGAGGATCATTTGTATATACAGGATGAACAAGAGAGATATTTTCTTTTATTACATATAAGTAGTTTTTATGTTTCGAAATTTCAAAATGTTGGTTTTCTTTACTCATAAATCAAAAAAAGCAAATATTTGATTTAAATTCACAGTTTTTAGGATTTTTAGTTTCAATGGAATTTTTGAATTTTCAACCTCTTCTCTTTAAGGCGAATATAGCCCCAATGATTAATGTACTAACTCCGTAGACTAATCCGTTAATTAGAGATGCAACCAGTATTGTTAAAAAATCAAATGGTAGTGGTTGACGAGATGTAGGGTCAAACAGGTGTACTACAGTGAAGTTACCAGGGGGTATATTACTTGGATAAAAAAAAGTAAAAAAAAAAATTATGGTTGATACAAACAGAGTAATGATTGATAACTGTTTCTTATAACCAGCTCCTCCAATTTTAATATTTTGCGGTTCATCTGTGCTTGCCAATTATGAATCACCTCAATTTAAAAACTGTTAGTTGTTTTGAATATTCTCTCTCAGATTTACTAATCTACCAGGGAAATTCGAATAAAGAGCATCTACATATTGTCCCTTGTATTTCATTTTTAAGAATTTTTCCATTGATCTTTTAAACAGCACACCCCATACATAGAATTTAAAGCCGGCGTCCTTTACTTTCTTAAATAATTCAAAATTAGCGAAATTATAATGAACATTAATAACTTGAACATTTAATATCCTCATATTTTCTACTTCAAAATGTTTTTCATCTATGTTAGAATGTTTCAGGAAAATGGAGTTAATCAGGGTTATTTTACTATTGGTTTCTCTGACTTTAGAAAAGATATCAGGAAGAAGTGAGGAATTAGTTGAAGATTTTGCTAATTCTACCTTATCAATTAGATCAAACTCCTCAGCAATCTTTATTATTCTTATTCCTATCTCAGGATTTTGTATATCAAAATTATATTTAATACCAGAATCTTTAAATTCTTCAAATAACTCTGTGAGAGTAGGAATTGACTCTCCATTGTCCAATTTATACTTCTTGATTTCATTACTGTTTAATTCATTAAGTGCTTTAGCTTCTCCATTTGTTTTAAGATTTTGGTTATAGGTTATAAATAATTTATCATCTTTTGATATTTTTACTTCAGTTTTAATACCGTCAACTCCTATATTAATAGCATTTTGAAACGAAGACATAGAATTCGACACACCTTTAAAACCTGTACCTCTATGACCCCAAACAAAAGTTTTCTTCGTCATTAGTCCCTTCTCACCTCTCCGTTAATTTCTAAAGCTAGATTAAGTAGATCTAAATAAAGAACAATAAACTGAAGATCTCCTTCCAATTTAATATTACCTTTAAGATATTCAGTCTTTCCATCAAGTTCTCCTTTAAGAATCCCATTCATAATCTCATGTGAGCTTGTTATAAAAATTTCGGTCCCCTCTATTTCACCTTTCCCGTAATTAAACTTTCCTTCTCCAAATTTGACCCAAAATTTAAATCCTGTATCGGGTATATTCATTTGAACGACTTTTCTTTTCAATAGGTCTAATTCTAATCGAAATTCTTCATTTTCAACTGAAAGGAGTTTATAGTTATTAAATATATTCAATATGCTTGTATTGATACAACAATTTTCACATAAAAAATTCTCAAGTGTGACGCTTCCGCAATCTCCCATCGTACATTCCCATTGATTAGTTTCATTATTAATGTTGATACTGTGCCCGCATTCCAATGGAAGTGGTTCTATTTTTCTTCCAC
>CAZRBD010000247.1:2526-4187 GCA_964598265.1 uncultured archaeon | reverse complement strand
GCACTTATCTGACTTAATTGAAAAAAAATTTAATTTTAAAATAATTTACAGAAAAGGTATAAAGAATTTAAATTTCAAACATCGCTCCCTCCAGGAAGCATTAAAAAGTAAAATTCCGGAAATATATTTAGATTCAATTCCACAATCATATGATATTATCGGGGATATCGCAACTGTAGAATTTGATGCATCTCGTCTTACCAATTCCGTAGAACATATTTTATATAAAAAAATTATCGCAGATGCAATAATCGATGTAAATAAAAATGTTAAATCGGTATTTGAGAAGAACAGTGAAATAAAAGGAACTTATAGGTTAAGAGAATTAGCCCTTTTAGCAGGTGAAAATAAATCTGAAACAATTCATAGAGAAAATGACTGCATCTTCAAACTGGATGTAAAAAAAACCTATTTTTCGCCAAGGTTAGTGTTTGAACGGCGCAGAATTTCGACCCTTAATATGAGTGAAAATGAAGTCATCGTAGATATGTTTTCTGGTGTAGGTCCCTTTTCAATTCAAATAGCTAGTCAATATAATGTTACAATTTATGCATTTGACATAAATCCCATGGCATTTCAATATCTTAAAGAAAATATTGGACTAAATAAGTTAAAAGGAAAAATAATTCCACATAACATTAATATAAAGGACCTAACTGATCCAGGTTCTCAAACCGGAAAAATCTTATGTAATAAAGCCGACCGTATAATAATGAACTTACCTGAAAAATCACTCGATTTTATTAATATAGCTTGTTATTTAATGAAAAAATCAGGAGGGAATTTACATTTCTATCACTTTTCTGAAAAACCAAACCCCATCGAAACCGCAAAAGAACTTTTAAAAACTAAACTTGAAAGCTTAAATTGGAAAATTGAAAAAACACTTAATTCTAAAGTTGTAAAATCCTACTCACCTAAAGAAGATTTAATTGTATTAGATATCAGTATACAATGTTTAGGACCTTAAATAAGATTCTTAGCTCAATGTAGAAAATTAATTAGCGGAATTTAAATATAGCATTTTAAACTTTTTAATATGCATTTTCATAATAATCTTTCTGTTCAGTGCCCTTATTGTAGATTCTACGTAAAAATAAAACCAAAATGTAATTCTTGTCATATTAATGGTAGGAGATTTTAATACTCATAGTAGTATAATGATTTGAAAACCAAAATTATAAGGAAAAGAAATTTATCTATTAATTCTTATATTAATACTATGGAATCTTAACAATCCTATCACAAGTCTTTTAGTTTCTCATTTTTCATTCGATTAATTAACCTATTTTTTCTTTCAGTTTTATCATTTCTAATTTCTAAAAACTGCATGGAATAGTTTAAATTGCTCTCAAACCTAATAATATTAAGAATTTTCTAAAAATTTTTATAATAAAAAATAAAATCTAAGTGTGTTTATAACCAATTAAATTTTAATATTTTTTTTCTTTTTATTAAATAAATTGAATAGAGAGCAATAAAAAATTCAAGTAAAAATATGAAATCTTATACTTTCTTCAATTCATTCAAAAAATATTTGACTAAAATCTAAGTATTTTTATCTATCCTTCAATTAAATTTATGAATTTACTTTTATTAAATTAAGATTTAATTTAAAGGGATAAAAAACCGTTTTTTTGGGACTTTTAATCGAATAAATG
>CAZRBD010000247.1:0-2516 GCA_964598265.1 uncultured archaeon | reverse complement strand
TAGACTTTTACCACAAAAATAGACAAAACTCTGGTTATTTTTGGAATTTTAAAAGAATAAAAGTTATTTATAAAATAAAAAGTTTAATAAACCTAAAAATAATAAAATATGTATTTTTTTATTAAATATTCATTCACAGAAGTGCTGATAAAAATTGAAGTCTGGATATAGTTATGTAAAAGAAACTTTCGAGAAGCACGAAAAAGGGTATGAAACACCTCACTGGTATCGTGGAATAGAATATCGAAAAGGTAGATCAATACAAAGAGTTGAAAGACCTACTAAAATCCATCGTGCGAGGACTTTAGGATATAAAGCAAAACAAGGATATATTATCGTGAGAGCACGGATAAGAAAAGGCGGAATGCATAAAGTCCGTCCAAAACGCGGTAGAAAACCTAGAGCGATGGGAGTTTCTAAATATACTACGGGAAAAAACCTTCAATGGATTGCTGAAGAAAGAGTTCAAAGAAAATATCCAAACATGCAAGTTTTAAATAGTTATAAAGTCTATTCTGATGGAAAAAGCTGGTATTATGAAGTAATATTAGTTGATCCAAACCATCCAGTAATTAAATCGGATCCTAAAATAAATTGGGTTAATGAACCTCAACATGCTAAGAGAGTTACACGAGGTTTAACTTCTGCTGGGAAAAGAGCGAGAGGTTTACATAAGAAAGGATGGGGTTCAGAAAAAACCCGACCAAGTATTGGAGCGAATAAAGGTCGGGGTAAATAAATCGATACATTAAAAATTCTTTATCTTCTTTTATAAAGATTTTCAGCATTTTAAAATTATTTAGATTTCATTACGGTCATTTAATAGACTAATGATTTCTTTACATAGAAATCAAGAATATTAAGTGTTTGTTAAATTGATACTTCAAAGTTAATAATTAAGAGAAGATTATATTTTCTCAATCAATTCTTTTGAATTTTGTTTATAATATACGTATTTTTTATCTCAATATGATAAAACCTTATTTCCAAGAAAGTGATTTTGTCTTGTATCATGGAGATTCACTAAAAATTCTTAGCCAATTTGAAAAAGAAGAGACTTCTTTTGATTTAATTTATGCTGATCCTCCCTATTTTTTATCAAATGATGGAATTACCTGTAAATCAGGAAAGATGGTATCTGTAAATAAAGGAGACTGGGACAAATCTGAAGGTTTTGAACGGGATGTAAATTTTATTGATTCATGGTTAAAAAAATGTAGAAATGTGCTTAAAGAAAATGGAAGTATTTGGGTCTCTGGTACTTTACATATAATATATAAAGTTGGCTATTTACTGGAGAAAAATGATTATGATATAATAAATGATATAATCTGGTATAAACCTAACGCTCCTCCCAATTTATCATGTAAATATTTCACACATAGTCAGGAAATCGTTTTATGGGCTCGAAAATCAAAGAATTCCCAACACACATTTAATTATGAAAAAATGAAATTCTGGAATAATACTAAAGATAAATTAAAAAATAAAGATAAGCAAATGAGGAGTGTGTGGTCTATTCCACTAATTCCAAAAGTGGAAAAAGAATGTGGTAAACATCCTACTCAAAAACCTTTGGAACTCTTAAATCGAATAATAACATCATCATCAAATGAAGAAGATTTAGTACTTGACCCTTTTGTGGGTTCAGGAACGACTGGTGTTGTGTGTAATATTTTAAACAGGAAATTCATAGGAATTGATACGAGTAAGGAATATTTAGATTTGGCAATAAAAAGATTTCGAGATACTAAGTCCAAAGAATTATTATTCCATCCTATGGATAGAAATCAAATAACTAAATTTCTTTAGGATTAGTAGGCTTCATTTTTAACAGAATTAATTAGATACTTTTATTAGAAATTACAATTATTTAATGAAATAGACATCTTATTTTAAACAAAAATGAATACAATAGTGATATAAATGCAATTAGAACAAATTACCCTCCCATATTATAATGATCGTGTCTTGAGAATGAAAAAAAAAGTCGTAAATGCCCCACATGAAATCTGTATTGAAAGAGCTATCATGCTTACAGAATCCTATAAAAATACTAGAGGAGAAGATCCAGTTATTCGATTTGCTAAGGCTATGGAGTATTATTTAAGAAATATGACAATTAAAATATGGGATGATGAAATTATAATTGGTAATCGATGCATTAAGTTTGTTGGGACTCCACTGTTTCCTGAAGCACGAATAGATACAATAGAACAAGATATAAATATGTATGATACTCGTCCAGTACAGAAACTTCTACTAACAGATAAAGAAAGACAAATCATAAAAGATGTTATTATACCATTTTGGAAAAATGAGGAAGAAACTGTCCAAGAAAGATTTCAATCATACTTGACCCCGGACCTAAGGGATATTATGAAAAAGCTAGTTTTTGCTGTGGATGTAGAACTTTCAAGTGGGATTGGACATTTTTTTCCTGGTCACGAAAATGTCGTAAAATATGGAATAAACGAGTTAATTAAACTAGAAATGGAAAATACAGAGAAGTTTTC
>CAZRBD010000246.1:0-4189 GCA_964598265.1 uncultured archaeon | reverse complement strand
GATTTAAATTTTGCTCTTTCAGCGGGGCATGGAGATTTTTTGAGAATAGTTGTATCTCCTGGGACTGTGGAAGAAGCTTATTATTTAACAGCTGAATTGCTGGATTTAGTATGGAAATTTCAAACTCCTGGTATTCTACTTACAGAAAAACATCTATCAGAAAGCAACATGACAGTAGATTTAGAAATAGATAGAACAAAATGGGCAAAAGCAAAGCTACACGAAGACGGAGAATATAAAAGATATCTCGATACAGATGATGGAATTTCCCCAATGTTATTCCCTCCTTCTAACAATGTAATAAAATGGAATAGTTATGAACATGATGAGTTTGGAATTACTACTGAAAATGCTGAATTAATAAAAAAAATGCATGATAAGAGAAGCAAGAAATTAAAAGCACTTCTAGAGTATCTCAGATCTCAGAATACTGTCAATATTATTCGAGGAGAGAATCCTGCTAATATTTTCACATATGGTTCTACTTACATGAGCGTTCTAGAAGCCCTTAAATATGGAAAATTGAACCCAACTCTCATTCAGCCAATATATCTAAATCCATTACCTACTTGGGAATTAGACGAATTTAAAAATCAAGATAATATAGTAATCGAACAAAGTTCCACAGGACAATTCACTGACCTTCTAAAAGGGAAGGCTGGGATTAACATTAGGTGTACAATTAAACGATATGATGGCAGACCTTTTGAACCGGTTGAATTATCACAAAAAATCAAGGAGGTGCTTCAATAAAATGAAAAGTCTTAAAACAAATGCTGAAATAACATGGTGTCCTGGATGTGGGAATTTTGGTATTTTAACAGCCATTAGGAATGCAATCCCCCTTTTAGAAAACAATGGTATTTCAAGGGAGAATATAATAATGACATCCGGGATTGGTTGTCATGCGAAAATATTTGATTATCTCACTTTAAGTGGAATTTATGGATTACATGGACGTAATTGTTCAAATTCAGAAGGCATTAAAATTGCAAATCCAGATTTAAAAATAATAAACTTTTCTGGAGATGCAAATGGATTGGCAGAAGGGTTAGCACATACATTGTTCGCAGCAAAAAGAAATCAAGATATAACCTTCATTTTGCATAATAATAGCGTGTATGCTCTCACAACGGGTCAATTCTCTCCTTTATCAGAAAAAGGTTGGAAAGGACCCTCAACTCCAAAGGGAAGCTTTGAGATTCCTTTCAATCCCATTTCATTACTTATTGAAGTAGGTGCAACATTTGTAGCGAGATGTTATGCAGGTGAAATTAACCACCTGACTGAAACTCTAGTTAGAGCTATAGAGCATGAGGGTTTTTCCTTCATCGAAGTTTTGCAACCTGCTATGCCTTATCATAAATGGGAAGAATATCGTAATGAGATTGAATTTCTTGATAAGGAACCAAAGACAAAGGAAGAAGCTTTAACTGTCGCGAGGAATTCACATAGGTTTACTCTAGGAGTTTTTCATCAAGCTAGCAGACAGGTATATCATAAAGGGTTATATGGAGATCATAACCCTATAACTAACAGACTGTCGAGAAACGAAAGATTAACTAGGATCAGAAAAACTCTTGAGAAGAAATGATAAAAAGACTTTTTTGCTAAAATGAATATAGTTTAAATACTTATTCAAGTGTTTAATATTATATATGCATAAAGATGAAGTAGATTTATTTCTTAAGAGAGCAAGTAATTTTTTAGAAGCTGCTAAAGATAGATTTGAAAAGCAAGATTGGGATTTAACCTGTTTCTTCTCTGAACAAGCAATACAATTATATTTAAAAGCATCTCTACTAGAATTAGTTGGGGAATTCCCTAGATCACACTCTATAAGAAAGCTATTTGCTAATCTCTCTCAAATTTCGGAAAAGAAAATAGAATACGATAGAAAATCTTTAAGATTCATAGAAGATTCTTATTTTAATGCTAGATATTTAGATTATAAATATGAAAAGGAAGATGCTTCAGATGCATTAAATATTGTAGATAAGTTGAAAAAAATCATTGACCGAGTTAGAAAAGATTTTAGAAATAGGAAAGAAGAGAAGTAAAATACTATTAAATTATAAAATGTATTTAGACAAAATAGTTCCTATTATAGAAGCTAATCTCAAGGATGCCAATATTTACTTATTTGGTAGTGTTTTAGAAGATAACATAGTTGCTTCAAGTGATATTGACATAATAATTGAAGGTGAAGTACCTAAAAACCATATGAGAAGAGCTGAAATTATAGCTAATGTAGAGGAACAAACACATTTACCATTATATCATCCTTTTCAATTTCATATTTTAACAAAGGAAGAGTTAATTAAATGGAAAAGTATCTATAAAATAAAACCAAAAAAAATTAACTAATTTCTATTTCTACCATATATATGCATTGACTCTCCAACCAAGTAATCAGTTTCTCATCAAAGAGAGCTTGCTCTTCAAACATTGGCCAATGGCCACTCCTCTCAAAAAGATAGTAGGATAGATCAGATATCCTATCTTTATAATCATCCCACAGATAATAAGAGCAAACAAAATCATAACAACTTAAAGCAAGGAAAACGGGCATCCTTATCCTTTTTAAATCCGACATGGAGTTGTATTCAAGTAAAATGACGTTGAATATGTGATTAACAAAATAAGAGTTCCAATGTACTCCCTGAAGTATCCAAGAAGTGTATTATGTTGGATCAAACCAATACAAAGAAAATTCGTAAAATTCTCGATTCCAATAAAGAAAGATTTATATCCTTTTACAATTTTGGCAATTATTTAGACATGTATAAGGATTAAAAAACTTATAAGTTATTTCTATATTACTTTAATTTTGTTAGATTTTTAATCTAAAATCCGAAATTTACATGTTAAAGGTTGAGATTTATGGATTCAAATCTGCAAATATCTGATGAAATAATAACATCTATGCTCTTACAACAAGACAATTCTCTCCTTTAACGGAGAAGGGCTGGAAAGGGCCATCAACTCCAAAGGGAAGTTTTGAGATTCTTTTCAATCCCATTTCACTAATTATTGAAGTAGGTGCAACATTTGTAGCGAGATGTTATGCAGGTGAAATTAACCACCTGACTGAAACTCTAGTTAGAGCTATAGAGCATGAGGGTTTTTCATTTATAGAAACCTTACTACCCGCTGTATCATACCATAAATGGACGGAGTATAGTAAAAATATTACATTTCTTGATAAGGAACCAAAGACAAAGGAAGAAGATTTAACTGTCGCGAGGAATTCACATAGGTTTATTTTAGGAGTTTTTCATCAAGCCAGCAGAAAAGCATATCATAAAGGATTATATGGAGATCATAACCCTATTACTAACAGACTGTCGAGGGATACACGATTAGACAAAATCCGTAAAATTTTTGGTTCTAAAAAATAAATTCTGGTAAGAATAAAAAATTGTTATGAATATATTAAATACAATAGCTAACTATATTTATATTACATTTTTTAGAAGCGAGTAATCTAAATTTTAATTATGATAAATTTTAATTTGATATGAATTATAAAATATGTTGACTAAGTAGAGGGAAATCGGATGATAGAGGATTTTGATCGAGTCTCTTATATTTTTAGAGATTATTTATATAATTTTGTTAAATTACTGAAAGAAAATTATAAAGAAGATCTACTCTCAATTATATTATTTGGTTCTGTAGCGAGGGGAAAATGGAATGATGCCTCTGATATTGACCTTTTTATAATATTTACCAATAAATCATCTATAAGAACCGCTATAAATAATCGTTTAACAAAAATCATATCAGATTACGAGAGAAAATCTAAATTAAGAAATTCCAAAGGTGATCGTCTATTTTCTACTATACAGGACATATCATTGGTAATAAAAGATTTACATACATTTAGAACATTATTTTATGATATTGCGATGGATGGAATCATTCTATTTGATAGAAATCAAACTGGATTTCAGTTTCTTAAAAAAATAAAAAAGAGAATTGAAGAGAAAGGGTTAAGAAGGATTTTTATAAAGGAAAATGATTATTATTGGGAAAGAAAGGTTAAATTTGGAGAAATTATTGAACTATGAATAATTTTAATACATCAAAAGGAGCAGTAGAAAGAGCGTTTCGTTGGTATCAAGGGGCTATACGAGCATATGAAGATGAAAGATGGGATGATGTTATTTATTCCTTACAAATGTCA
>CAZRBD010000245.1:0-4198 GCA_964598265.1 uncultured archaeon | reverse complement strand
TGCTAAAAGTCTTATATAATTTGATCACTCATGATATAATCATTAATGGATCATTAATTTGTTATATGAATGAAAAGATTGAGTGGGAGTTAGAATCCCCGATTTACGCCCCTTTAGAAATCAGTATTTAATTAGATCTTCTGAAAATAAATATTAACTCTTATCTTTCTTTTTGGATTCTAAAAATTTCTCAAATTTGTTATACCATTGAGTAGGAGTACCCTTGTTCTCCACAAATTCATCAAAGGGGATTTCCTTATTAAATATCTCTTTCAATCTCTCGTATTCATACCTTTCCTTTTTGCTCTTAAGATAATATCGGGTGAGTAATATTGACATCCACCCAGAAATAATACCTACTAAAATCATAGCAAAGACTAAAAGAAAAAATAATACTGGTTGATATTGCAGTAGTATTAGATAGTTCCAATAGAAAAATCTTTCTAATATTATCACTAAGAGAAGTATCGGGGCTATAAAAGATAGAATGAAGATGCCACTTTTGAGTGAGATCTGTAGATATCTTCTCATTTTCGCTTTTTTATTGATCACCGGAGTGACCAATTTTGTTTGAATTACCCCTTTACCTTCAATTGGTATCACTTTCTGAACTATTTTTTGGACTTGAGTGGAAGGTGGGGGCTTCTCTTCTTTAACTTGTGTCTCAACATAACCGATAAATGCTCTATAATGTTCTGAATCAGAACTAAAATGTTTCTTTGAGTGAGTGTTATTAAATTTCTTTTCTAATGTTTCCAACTCTTGATTAATCTTATAGGCAGTATGGACTTCCTTGATATATTTTTGCTTTAAACTATAAAGTTTTTCGAGATCTTCTCCAGAGTCTAAGTCCCAATCAGGAAATTCATCTATTATTTTTGCAATAGGTAACCAGAATTTATATAATCCAGGGTATAAACATGTGTTAGTAACTTCCTCAAGAGAAATATCTAAGAAGTCAGCAATAGTTTTAAGTTTTGCAAAATTATTTTTTAGAAAAGAGATTTCTGCTTTTTCTAGACCTGACATTTTTACTTCTAAATTAACCCTTCTTTCTAAAATTTTTATCTCTTTTTTAAAGATGAATTTCTTCCTATATAAAAACTATGTTCAGAAATGTTGAATTCAAAAATTAAGTCTAACATTTTTATTTTTTTATTTAAATAAATTCAATATGTATTTTGGTGATGGTTTCTAGAAATCGCCATTCTTTGTGTCTTCTAGCACTTTTCTTCGGTGTAAATTCTAAAACAAATCCTAAAAATCAAAACCACTTTTTCTTTAAAAAATATTATGAGATAACCAAATGTTATCAGTTTCATTCCATTTTAAATTCTTAAGTGGGTTATACGTTTTTAAGAAATTTAAATTTCCAAAGATAGATTTAATTAAATTTTTGCCATCAATCAGATCATTTAGTAGTAAATAATGCTTTATCTCCAAATACTCAAATAATAATTCAAATAATTTCTCAAATTTTCCAATTTCGCATTTAGGAAAAAATAGTTCAATCATTAAACCACATTCGAATTTTTTCTTATCTAAAAATCCATCGATAAAGAATTCTCCCCCAATTTCATTGAGATATCCTACATTGAAAAAACTGAATACTTTTATAAGAGTAGTTATTGTCTCCTTCTTCACATTCGGAAGTATAATATAGATTTTTTCTTGAAAACCTAAATTTTTTAAAGATAAATACGGAAAAATTAAGTTCTTCTTCAGTAAATCTGTTATATGGTGCTCTTTTAAGATGGGTTATACTGTTAGATAAAGTTTTAAATCAATTGAATTCCAATTATAATTCAATTATAGAAGTTCAAATTTAGACTAATGTTATGCAAAGACTTCCGAACGAAACTTTTTTGTTAGATCAAATATTTTCACTTCTGGAAGGACGATGTTATAATTTGGATTAAATAGGATATTTTGCATGTAAATCTTAAATTTATCAGGGGCATAATCCCATCCTTCGGAATTTAAATTTGTCTGAAACTGAAATACCTGATAAATCTTTTTAACCGAAAATGCCACATATTCCCGAATAATCTCTTTTGTTTTTGTTAACCAGTGTATATATTTCAGATTTGGCGAGCGATAGGGCATGAGACATTTGATGAGAAGCGAGTTTGATTCATCTATACATGCGGGGTATTTTACTTTCTGAAATGTATTTGAGAGAAGAAGCTTAAAATCTATCCCATCCATGTCTGTTGGATACAAATAAAGGAAAAATTGTTCAAATCCAAAATGCTGAAATGCGGGAATACATTTAATTGATTTCACGTAATTCTTAAAAAACTCTCCGGTTTTAATTTCTTGGAATTTCTTGGGATTTACAAGGTTTTCTTTAAGAGAAAGATTAAATTGTACTAATTTATGTAGGTTGCTGGGTGTGAGATCAATTTTTTCTCTCTCATCATGATAATTCATTGTTTTTATTAATCCAGAAAAGTTTTTCTCTTTAGACCAGAACTTGTGCTGAATTTTACTGGCTATAATTGGCAATTTTTTTAGGGGTTGTCCCAAGGTTCTCTGTACATAGAGGAAAAACTGTTCGAAGAGGTCTTTTGTATAAAAAAATTGTTTATTCTGAAAGTCATAGAAGTCCTTTTTTGAAATTGCTGGTATCATTCCACTCCATACAAAAGATTTTCCATACAAAAGATTTTCCTTAAAAATGTTGTAGAAAATTGAATAAAATTGTTTTTTTTCTTCTTTTGTCAAACTAGGTGTGGATATTTCTACATATAGGAAATTATCATTTGATTCTAAACCTTTAGTAGAATTTATTAGTACTCTAGGAAAATATTTTTTGATCTTTTCCATTTGTTTTAGAACTTCCTCAGATTCAGTTAAAATAAGCTGAAGATAATCATTCTCGTCAAAGATAATAGTATTTATTAAAATTGGTTGAATTATGGGGGGATCTTTTTTTAAGAATTTATCAATGATACTTTCAATTTCCTGGATTGTGATTTTGTACGGTTTCCATTTCTCAAATTCCTCTTTTAATTTCGCTTCCTTTGTTTTATAAATTTGATCTACGACATTTCGATCTCTGAGAATCTTTTTTATTGATTTTAGGTCAAAGATTTTTAAGTTATAACAAGCATTAACTAAATCAGAGAATTTTTTAAGAGCTTCAATTCTTTTATTATACAATTTTTTAGATTGAAAGAAAAGCGTAAAGAATTCTTTAATATTACCATTTTGAACACAAATATTTTTAAACAAAATCTTTTCTTCAATTTGCTGAGATAAATCCTGATTTTCAACAAAGTTTTGAAACTGTGAATAATTTTTAATGTTAGAGTTATTATTTAATACTCGTTCCATGAATTTCAGAACAGTATACGACGATTCTAAAGTTGCCTTAATATAAAAGAAACCGAATTTTTTATTTGCTTCTAAGAGATGCGTGAATTCAGTTGTTAGATCAATAGATTCCTGAAAAATCTTTAAAACATTTCTCAAGTCTTTGATTTGTGTTCGTTCTGTTATTATTTCATTAAGTAAATCTGATTTTATGGTATGAATCATATCACGTTTTCTTTCAAATCCTAAGCCATTTACGGAGTAAAATCTTATTCTATCAAGAACTAAAAAGTCAAGTAGAGAAAGCTCATTATTATCATAATTACTCCCCATATCTAGTTTAAATTCTATTTCACTATTCATATTATATTGATTATGCTCAGGATTTATGATACGACGTTTTTTTGCGTATTCCCTCAAATAATTCAAATTTACGCTATGTGTGTTTGTAGACCATAATAAATAATGATATTTGATTAAATAACCAAACTCTTCTAATCTTTCAAGAAATTTATTAAAATCATTTAAGTAAATGTTCGGGATAACTACATAACCTGAGATATTTAAGGCAAAACTATCGTGTGAAAACTTAGGAGATATAAAAAAGGGGAGTTGGTTAACCATCTTATATATTTTCGCTTTATCTAGTAGTGGATTGAATCTTAGAAATAAAACAATAACACTCACATTTATTGTATTCCAATTTAATTGATAAGATGGTGCAATATAACTATTCTTTTTAACCCAATCCATATTTATGATAAATTTTCTTAGGCTTAACTCAGTCTCTAATTCACCGCTCTTCTTAAATTCCTGAAAATAAGCTTTATAATTTAAAATATTGGTATAAGTCTTTACTTTATAAAATATTTCTATTATA
>CAZRBD010000244.1:0-4230 GCA_964598265.1 uncultured archaeon | reverse complement strand
TAGCATTAGTGTCATGCTTAGAGATTTTAAATGAATTCGTGTAGAGGATATAAAACCTTCCCTTAAAATAGATTGGAGAGAAACACTTGAATCTTGGATAATTCCATTAGAAAATTTGAGGATGGTAAAACATCGAACAACTTCGGATATCGATAGATTTGAAGTCAAAATTGATGATTCAATTAATTTGATTTTAGATTATAGAGATGATGGAGAAGAAAGAGAAATATATAGTAGACATAATCTTATAAAAATTAAACAGTTTTTGTTAAGTTTAAGAAGAAATTTATTACAGGAATTTAATCTTTCATTAAATATGCCATACATTTTACCTGGACCAGATGGAAGTATTGACATTCATTGGGATCTAAGTAAATACAAATTATTAATTAACTTTCCTAGAGAAACCTCTGAAGAAATTACAGTTGTTGGTCATAGAAATAGAAAAAATGTAATTAAGCTATCAACTGAGCCTCAAAATGCAATTAGGGGGTTGATAAATTGGCTCTATTCCGTTATGATATAACAAACATTATAATTCCTGCAGAAGATGAATTATATAGAAGAATCCCAAAAACAACATTTTGGGATCTAGTAAAAAAATTAGGTGTTACTGACGATTATATACCTCCTAAGATATTTAAACCTGAAAATGGAGGATTGTCAGTAGATTGGGAGCGTTTTTCTAGACCTCAGTGGACTCAAGCTAGAAAAGGAAACTGTGAAAACTATGGAGTTTTATCAATGGTTACTGGTTCAGTAAGAGAAATTCCATTAGAAGTGGATTATACTCCAAGAGAGGATAATCCAGCTCATACCGATATTAAAATGCCTATAGCAAGAGAGGAAAAAACATGGGCTAGAATGGCGTTACAAGAAATTTCTAAAATAATTATTCCCGTTCCATCTCTAGAATAAAATTACATTCATGGAGCATAGAAAAAATCAATCCTGCTAATTTTTATTCAATCTAATAGTGAAGCGAGTTCCTTTATATCTCACTTAAGTTTTTTATTGTGTAATAGATCAAAAATTATTATTAAAGATAAAAATGTTGACTTAAAAATTAAATTTTTTGAGAAATAGGTTCTAGATTATTTTTATATTTGTTTAGGTTTTTTTTTACCACAAATCTTAACATGAGATCAAAAAAGATTTAAATATGTTGGACTTGTCTATTTTATTAACACAAACAAATAATTTAGCACAAAAAGAACATTTAGTATTCATGATAACTGTAAATGAGAATTACCATGATTTAGAAAGAGGTTTGAAATCTTTTCATTTACGGGGTTTTTGCATCTCAGAATTAAATGTGAATGAAAATCTTGAAATAATTTTCCAGAAAGGAATAGGAATAACACTTACACAGAAGATTATTGATTTATATAAAGAGACAATCGTTAAAAAAAGACAAGGGTATATTATAGATAATATTGGTAGTTTAACAATTTATTTGCAGTTCTTTAATAAAGACCCAGGGAATAAACTAATCATAATGTACATTGATAAGATTGACAAAGTAATGGAATATACAAAATTATATCAGCTTTCAAAGAAAATCTATAATAAAATATGTTCAAGCAGATTTAACTCCGAGTTAAAAAATATATGTAATAACATAATTAAGATTCCTAGAGCAAAAGGAATTGTGGGGGTTTTCATTATTGATAAAGCAGGTTTCTTATATTTTTCAAAGATTAATAAGGAGAGACCTAATATGGCAAACCATAACTTCCAGATTGCTGGTTTTATCTCAGCCATATTGATTTACTCACAAGATTTTATTGGCGGTAAAGAATATGGTTTGAAACTTGAAGATATTAATCTTGGAAATCAACAATTCTATATAAAAACTAAAAATGGCGTAATATTTGCCTATTTAGTTGAAAAATTAAATTCTTCAGAGAATATGAAAAGGTACATGCAGATATGTGTAGAAGAGTTTCTGGAAAAATACTACTTATCCTATGTAAAAAATTTTAAAGGAGATCTAACTCCTTTTCACGATTTTGAGAAAGTGATTGATCAATATTTTGAGATATAGCTATATTTCTTAGTTTCATTGTATAAATTAAATTCACATCTATGTACTTGTAATTCTTTAATGATTAATGGAATAAATTCAATTTTTCTCTAATGACTTGAGATATGTACCAAAAATTATTATATAGAATAAGGTCTATAAATTATAGATGAGTGAGATAAATTTAAATCTGGATACGGTCCTCGATACTTTAATTAAGGAGTTGGGAGATGGAGTTTATTTTATTTTAATTACCTCCGAAAATGGGGCTGTTATTAAATCTCATATAAGCGAAGAATTCAATAAGACCTCAATAGGGCTAAATATGTCTCAGTTATACGAATTAGCAGAGGAGATATCATCAGATGTTGGAATTCATAGCCCAGATTTTACAATAATTCATTCTGATAACTTTTATATTATTTCAGTAAAAGTTTTAAATAGAGTTATAATTCTCCTCACGGAGGATCAAGTATCTTTCACAAAGATATTTGAAATTATAAATAATAGCATTATAACCAATTAAGTTATCTCTCTTAACTCTTAAAATATTTAAAGAACTATTCAAAAAATACAATATTCATAATATTTATTAAATTTCTTAACCAGATAATATTTATCCATTCTTTGGATAATGACATAAAGAAATTGAGTTGATATGTTATGAAATATAAAAAAAATCAATATTCTGAAGGGTTCTCAATATGTTCTTTAATAATAGCGGGATTCTTTTTATATTGGGGCATTAACCAATTTATTAATTGGGGAAACGGTTCGGAATGGTGGGGATTTATTTCGACTGGAATTGGGATCGCGATTTTAAGTGGGCAAATTTTTGCTATAGCTAACAGGAGTAAGTTAAGAAGAGTAGTATTAGCAGAATTTCAAGCTAATCCACAAACAACTGTAGATAATGTTAGTCAGAGTACAGGAATCACACGAAAGGATATTAACGCCATAATTTTGGATTTAAAAGCTTCAGGTCAATTAAGAGCTAAATTTAGTTCAACAACTGGTCAAATAAAACATATGTCTACACCAGAACAAGAGGCTGTATTAGATGAGAAAGTAAAATTTTGCTCTAATTGCGGAACACCTATAACTAAGGAAACAGCACAATTTTGTGCATATTGTGGTGCGCAAATATAACTTTTAAATTAAAACCTTCTTTTTTTTATTTCTTGCATTATTAGAAATAAAAATAATATTGTTGAAATTGATTATTTTATATCAATAACATGTTTTTCCTTAGCGATAGCAGCCGATTTTAACATATTTAATCGTAAAACGCCATTTCTAAAGCTAGCATCAATATCTTCACTTAAAATATCTTCTGGTAAGACAAAAGCCCGATAGAAGCTTGGAGATTTATATTCTCGTCTTAGATAAGACCCCTTTATTGCTCTAAATTTCTCCTTCTTCTTATCCTTTTTGTCTTTATCTTTGTCTTTTTTTTCTTTATCCTTATCCTTTTTGTCTTTATCTTTATCCTTTTTATCTTTCTGAATTAAATCCCCTATAACTTCTAGTATTCCTTCTTGAAAAGTAATGCTAACGTTTTTCTTATCTAAACCAGGTAATTCGATAAATAACTGAAATTGCCTATCACTTTCAATTATGTTTGTTGATGGAGTTCTATAATATGGTTCATTTTCTATAATCTCTAAAGAATCTGACGTTCGAATTCTATAGTTCCCCCAAACAGAATCTTTACTAGGGGGACCTTTTGATTGTGATAAGGGAAAAGCTAGCTTTCTTTTTATTGAGATTTCTTGTTCTTTTTTTTCTTTTTGTGATTGTTCTATATCTTCACTGCTAGGATCTTTTATTTGTATTTGTTCAAAATCCTCTTTATCCTTCATAATATCAGATCTCCTTTTGTTATACTATTTTTAAATATCAAAAATAGATTAAGATACTTTAAAAAAGTTGTGTTTGTGCTACTTTCCAAAATATATTGCTTCTTTCTGATTGTTTTCTCATTATAATTTAAGTAGAAAGTAATTTGATCAACTAATTCTAAAAATAATAATAATAAAAAAAGAAAAATAATTATTGATAACTCTAATTTGACCTGCTTATCTTTTCTTCATGTAGTTCTGCCAATTTCTTTCTATTTATCATCAATCGTTCTCCCTTAATGGGATAAAAATACAACCCAATCAATGAGAAAATAAGAATAATTGCTGGGTAAACACCCATTA
>CAZRBD010000243.1:2025-4322 GCA_964598265.1 uncultured archaeon | reverse complement strand
GTTATACTAAAAGCAGCTGCGAGCATCATTGAAGCAAGAATAGACGCAACGTAAGAGTCAAATAAATCGCTTCCCATTCCAGCTATGTCACCTACAATATCCCCTACATTATCAGCGATTGTCGCAGGATTTCGTGGATCATCTTCAGGAAGATTATATTCTGCTTTTCCTACTAAATCAGCACCAACGTCGGCAGTTTTAGTGAAAATACCCCCGCCGCATTTCATAAAGAGCGCAATAGTACTTGCACCAAAACTAAATCCCAATATTACTATAGGTGTCTGAAAAATCCAATAAAGAACTGAAACCCCGATTAGAGCAACACCTACTACTGCTAATCCCATAACAGCTCCCCCAAAGAAGGCAATATCAAATCCTTTTTTGGTGCCTATAGTACAACCTTGAGCTGCTCTAGTATTTGCTTTAACACCTACATACATACCCAGCCAACCTGCTAACATAGAACCTACTGCGCCAATCAAGTATGCAATAGCTTGTTCCCAATTGAGTCTTGCACTTATAACTGGAACTTTATCCCCCGTCAACTCAGTAGGTAGAAAGAGTAATAAGACAACAAAAAGCACACCAACAAAAATTCCAAGCACTTTATATTGAATTTTGATATAGGTTTTCGCTCCTTCTTCGATATAGCCAGCAACTTCTTGCATTTTCTCATTACCAGGGTCCTCTTTTAGGACTAAGTATCTAAAATAGAGAGCCATTATTATAGAGATTATTCCTGCGATTAATGCAACGATTAAAATTATTGGTACAACCATAATTTTTCACTTAATTTTTTGTTAATTTTAGTTTTTTTTTAGATTTTTTATAAAATCAATAATATAATAATATCAATCAAAATTTCCTAAATCATTAAAACATTTTGAATTTTAAAGAAAAACCGTAAAATTATAATACTATCAACACGAATAAGTTCATTCGATTTGCTAGTGTAGAGGAGAGAGAGTATTAGTAATAATCAATTATAAAAAAGGAGAATATATAAAAAAAAAGGATTTAGAATTAAGGGGCAACAGTTATTTGTTTTTTATCATAATCGTCTGGGTTTCCACCAACTTCAAGAAATTCTGCATAACGTTTTAAACTTTCCAAGAGTATTTCCCCTGCCTTTAAAAGGAGTTTTTCATTCTTCTCATCATCAAACTCACCCCAAATTGTAGCTTCAACCTTATCTCCCTTTGGGGTTAAAATGTATCCCATAGAAGTGAAAATACCACCTTCAATTTTCAATACTATTTTTTCATTCTCAATAGTTTCTGTTCGAATAGTTGTAAAATCTCCTACTGTTGACTTTACAGCGAATTTTCCTTCGGAAATTTCATTTACTTCAGTGACTGCTAGATTCCACTTAGAACCCATATAAGTATCATCTAAAATTTCAAAAATGTTCCCACGAGCTGCATCTATTTCAATTTTCCTTTCCACACGAGGCAATTACAACACCTTTAGATTAAAGTTTTGATTGCTTATTTAGCAGTAAAAAATTATTACTAATTCATTTTTATACATTCGTGTGATAAAAAATAAATACAAAATACTTTTCGTCTTGATTTCTTGTCAAAAGTAAAAAAAAAGAGGATTAGATTTTGCTAATTGTGAGTGTATATATCTTCCTTAAGTTATTTCGCTTTTTTCTTATTAAATTGCTCAATGTCTCCTCCAGCGTCCTTATACTCTGCGAACTTTCTCAGGCTCTCTAATAACATTTCACCTGCAATTTCAAGTACTTTTGCTCGACCTTCGTCCTCAAATTCAGCAAATATTTTAGCATCTGTACCATCTCCTTTAGGAGTGAGGATATATCCCATCTTATCAAATGGTCCTCCTTCCATAGTAAACGTAATTCGTTCACCTTCGACCCTTTCTGAAACAGTTGCAACCATATCTCCAACAGTAGTCTTTAACGAAAATTTATCAGCATTGATGATAGTATTTTCCTTTACAGTAATATTCCATATTGTTTCGACTGAAGGATCGTTCAAAATTCCATAAATCTTATTTGGTGAGCTCTTAATCTCTACATTCCTTTCAATTCTTGCCAATTAAATTACCCTTATCATTCTTTGTTTTATTACCAATTTGATTAAATGATTTTTAACCTTATTACTTATAAATTTTGATAAAATTCATTTCAGAGTTTTATTTAAAATCTTCGTGAAACTATTATTTTAGGAAGGTGAACGAAATATAGAATTAGAAGAAATAACTCTGGAACGTGTAAAGAAAATGATATGTAAGACAAATAAGACTTATAATACGAATAGATTTAACAAGAT
>CAZRBD010000243.1:0-2015 GCA_964598265.1 uncultured archaeon | reverse complement strand
CTTGGAAGGAGATTAGGCAAAGTATTACTTAAACTAACATTAGAAGGGATAATTGAGAGATATAATGAAAATACCTTCAAAATTGTAAGAGATAATTTCACTTCAATTACTCAAAAATGAAACCATACATTCCTATGAACTATACTTATCGTCTATGCAGTAATAAACCAACTCTCTAAACTGAACAATTTTATTAAATATGTTCCTCCTCATATTCTTAGTAGTGAATGAAACTTACTTTAAGAACTAATATTCAAGCTGAAACTCAAAATAATTAAACCTAATCCTCATAATTCCATTTATCAAAAGGATGAAATTCAACAATTCTGGTTTCTGAACATTCTTATAATTACTTAAGTCTTTCCTTATAGAATCATGCAAGAAGGAGATACAATTAAAAAATGTAAAAGAGAAGATCGTTCCTACATCTGATGTAGTATCGAAATAGATTATAGAACTTTAGTTGAAATAGGCAGGTGTTGAATCTAATAATAAGTTCAAATTAATTCCAAATCAATAAAATTTTATTTGTTTCAGGTGTGTTTTTTTATTCTTTACTTGTTTAGGTTTCTTTAGTTTAATCTTCTCTAACTTGCATTGTTCCTCATAAAATTCTAAGAATTTATCTAAGGAGTTTTGATTTTCATCTGGTTTATTATAATAATAGGTTAAATCTCCATATTTAATGTTTATATCGTTTCGACCTGGTGTATAGGCAACTTGAGTGATAAAATCTCCAGATATTAATGTAGATCTTCCTTTATGTTCATCCATTAAAGTTAGTTTTAAAATTGATAGAACCTTTTTCTTTCCAATATCTCCAATTAACTTACTCATTCTAATAGCCTTATAAGGTTCTATTTCTCTCTTAGCAAATTCTTCAGATAATTTTCTGATATTTCTCTTTAATTTTCTCTTAGGCTTATAATTTTTTATTAATTCAATTATTAACCAAACCAATATAGAACCTATAATAGAACCTATAACAGAACCAATTATAGGACCTATAAAATCTTGTAATAACATTATGTATTCTAAATAAATTGGATTTAAATCGTCTCTTGTTAAGGGAAAAATAACTAATTGAATAAATTTTTCTAAACTTCGAGTAAATCATTAAGAATCTTATTTTACATCATGAATTTATATGAAAGGTATATTAGAGAGAAAAAGGGTTAGATTTAATAAGTTAGATGAATAAAATATTTTTATCGATCTATAGAAAAAATTAAGTAGTACAATTGTTATTTAATAATTAATAATAGTAAAAAGAAAAAGAGGTGTTCAAAATGAGTGGTGAATGGGTTA
The DNA here is from genome assembly GCA_964598265.1 of uncultured archaeon. Classification (GTDB taxonomy): domain Archaea; phylum Asgardarchaeota; class Lokiarchaeia; order Sigyniarchaeales; family SOKP01; genus Loki-b32. The sequence continues at coordinate 707 of CAZRBD010000243.1, read as the reverse complement.
TTTTGAAAGAGGATTCAATTGTTGAATCAAATAAGGATTTAAAAGTCATTCTTGAACTTGCTAAGGACTATGAGGATAAAGAAATTACTATTTCTAAGATTCCTTCAGCTACATTTTCTTTCTATTAAAGCCTTAAATTGATGAAGAAATTAAAACTTACTTTTAAATATAGTCTTCCTCCAGGCTTAAGGAAGAAGAAAATTCCTCCCGGGGTAAATGTACAAACATATCCTCTTATTCCTGTAAGATTTTATTCAAAAACAAGGAAAACAAATATAATTGAAGCCTTACTTGATTCGGGTTCAGATATAATTCATATTAATAGAGATATTTCTTCTTTTCTTAGTTTACCACAGGGCCAGAAGGTAGATGGGGGAGGAATGGGAGGAAAATATGTGGCCTATAACACTAAAGTAGGTTTGATATTAGGTCGCGGGGGAAGAGAGGTTGATTTTGGTTATGTTAATGTTGTATTCCCAGAGAAAGAAATGGATGTCCCAATTCTGATTGGAAGGATTCCTGTCTTTGAAGAATTCAAAATAATTTTTGAGGAATATAAAAAGAAATTTATATTAATACCAAAAGAAGAATTTATAGAAAAAAAGAAAAAAACAAAAAAAAAGGCTTGGAGAAAAACTCTCCTGGATAATTCACCAATATTTGAAGAATGAAGTGTAACTATGAATAGATCATATCCGGGATATAGT
>CAZRBD010000242.1:0-4330 GCA_964598265.1 uncultured archaeon | reverse complement strand
ATGTTAATACAGTGTGTGCTGCCGGTATATTGGAAGATACTAACGAATGGGTGCGGATTTATCCTATCAGTTGGTTGACATTTAAAAATAAGAATTTAAAGAAATTTATACGATTCAAGGCTGAAATTATGAAAAATCGCTCTGACAAAAGAAAAGAATCGTACAAAATCAGAGAGAATACAATTCAAATTATTGATGAAAGTTTAACAAATACTAAAAAAAAAGATGTGTGGCTCAAAAGAAAACAGATTTTAAACAATTACATAACTGATTCTTTAGAAACTTTAAAAGAAAGTTATAAAGATGACAGAACATCATTAGGGATGATTAAACCAAACCCAGAGACAACTGAGTTTATTATTACTAAAAAAGTTGACGAGATCGATATCGATATTGATAGTTCTACTCAATACACTCTAACAGGACAGAAATTAAGAAAAGTTGACGAAATTGAAAACGTATTTAAATATAAATTTAAATGTAATATTCCTGAATGTAGTGGACATAGAATAATATGTGAGGATTGGGAATTATATCAAGCTTTCAGAAGTTGGAGACAAAAATACGGTACCGAGCAACTTGAGAAGAATCTAAAGAATAAGTTTATTTTTAAGAAAAATGAGTTATATTTTATGCTAGGGACCCATTTTAGATGGTCTACATGGTTAATTATAGGATTATTTTATCCACCTAAAATTAGAGAGGAAAATGCAATTTTAAAATTTATATAAGAAATCTATTTATGAATTTCATATTTTAAATAATTGAGTTTAAAGAAAATAAATGGTTAAATGAGCATTATGAGAATTAAAATATCAAAGATTAAAATTGGGAAACATTCTATAAGAGATACAATAAATGAGGAACATATCAAAGAAATTATGGAAAGTTTTAAATTAGACGGACAATGGAACCCAATAATAGTAAGGCAAGATAACAATGGTAGTTATGATTTAATTGCCGGGCATTATCGTTTACAAGCAGCTAAGGAATTAGGATGGACTGAAATTGAAGTAATATCAAAAGATTTAGAAGATATCGATGCTGATGTATTATCACTAAAAACAAATATAATGCATTCTGAAATGAGTCCAACTGAAAAGGGAAAAGTTATAAATAAAATTATTAATGACTATGGTATTTCTCAGAGAGAAATTGCATTAAAACTTGGAATTAGCCAAGGTCAAGTAAGTAAACTATTAACATTAGCCTTATCCTTACATAAATCAGTAGCAGATGCTTTGAATTCTGGAGAAATAAACTATGGGGTAGCATCAATTATTGGAAGCCTAGATTTATCTCTTCAACAAAATTTTCTGAAGTTTATTATTGAGAGAAATATTACACAACCATCAATGGCGACTTCATTAAAAGCCATGTTTTTAAATACCATAATATTTACCATTGGATATCAAGGAAAATCTCTCGATGACCTTATAGATATATTAAGGGAGAATAAAATTAATAACCTTATTGATATTAGAGAATCAGGTAAAAGTAGCAACAAACCAGAATTTAATACAGAAATATTAAAAAGAGAATTTAAAAAAATTAATATAAGTTATATACATAAACCAGAATTAGGAGTTATTTATCAAATCAGAGCTCCTTATATTGAAAATTATATTGATCCTAAAGCCTTCCGAGGTTGGTATAATTGGCATTTGAAGGAAGTGGATTTCAATTTATCTGAGTTTGTTAAATTTCTTAAAACTAATGGGAAGTGTTGCCTTATGTGTATGGAAAAATTTGCTAAGCCAAATAAAACTCAGAAAAATTATTGCCATAGAGATTTTCTGGCCGATATTATAATAAACAACGAAAATAAAGATAGTTTACTTCATTTTGAAAAAAGAATGGATTTATAAATTCATTTTTTTGTTTTAAGGAAGAATTCTAATCTCCTCTCCATTTTTTTTTTATAAAGGTTTAATTTATTTCTTCCCAACATAATATAAAGTTGATATTAACAATGCATATAATTAAAGAAGGACCATTAAAATCTACAGCTGAATCTCTCAGGTTTTTTAAAAATCATTATTTAAATTTAGGAAACATAAAATATGTAGTGTTCTATTACGCAGAGCGTGAATGGTTAGTCAATCGAGAATTATTTCATCAATATGTTATTGTAGTAGGAGAAAAAGCTCAGTTATGGATGTCTGGGTTTGCCTGGGGATATTATGGAACAGGACCTTATGGATTATTTGAACTCATGCATTTAATCGATCCAAATATTACATATGAGCAAATTGTAAGCTTAGATTGGATGACAGAAAATCCTATTATGTTTGAAAATGTAAAAGGCAAGCTAGAAATTAAAAAATTTGATGGATTCGCTAAGTCAATTATTTGCGATAGAGTAAATCACTTACCCTGGGAAAAAATTGCATCAATTGAATCATGAATTTTCTGCTCCCCTGCCTTATTTAATCTATATCATTTTTTTTTTAATTTTTCGAATCGATGATATCTCTCAAAATTTTTAAATACATTTTGAATTCTCAAGGATACCATTCCGTGTCTGCTTAATTGGTCGAAAAGAGAGCGTGCCTCTTTTATAGAATTTATTTCATTAAAATCTTTTTCTAATCCAATTATAATATTTTCTAAGACTGATGTGAGCAACTTATCATAATCATCAACTATTATTGGACTTTCGAAAAACCTTTTACATTTTAGAAAAAAGAGATTCTCAGGGCGTTCTGATATGAGTTCATTTACAATTAATTCCAATATTTCAAAAAATAGTCCGGGAATAAATGTTTTTCTTAAACCTTTTTGTTCCATTTCAGGAAATGTTTGCATTCCCATTGAGGAGAGTTCTGAAGATTTATCCTTAATCTTTTGAATCTTTTTATTGGTTGAGAATAATGTAGATAAGTTCTCTAAAATTTTATCAAAAATTGTACGGATTAATAAAGGAATTAAGGGATTTGGGAAGGTAATTGGATGTAATGATTTAATTTCTATTTTCTTAAAAATTTCTTCTTTTAGAATGAAATATATTATTTTAGATATTATATTATATTCATCTTTGGAGACTCTGAATGCTTTTCTTCCATGGATTGCATCATTTCTCTTATCTCTTGCTGAACTATAAGATTTTTCTTCTATATCAGAAAGTTTTATTTTTTTCTCTTCCATTAATTTTTCTAATTTTACATATATAGATTTATTAAATCAAATCTATGAAGATAAAAATACGATCAAAAAAGTTTTAGAGGATCGTAAGCGTGTACTTCAAAAATTTACTCCAATCAATAATAGTTCAGATATCAAAGATCCCTTAAAACAATCAATGAGAATAAGTGATAGTTTTGAAAAATATTTGACTGCAATTAACAAAGTTTCAAAATCAGGATGTTTAGTTACCAACAAAGCTTTAGCTAATGAATTATCGTTATTAGTTTATGGAGTAGTTAGTAGATTTTTCAAACGAAACAAAGTTGTAATGAAACAATATGTAGAGATTGATAAAACTAAAAGACCTACTGTATATACCTTAACTAATAAGGGGGTAGAAGCTATTTCATTGATTCAGTATTTTAAAGAATATTACAATTCTATCTAATACTTTTATCAATTTTTCGATAGCTCCTATCAAAATAACAATCCTTAATTATATTGGTTCCTTTTTCAAAAATATCACCACACTAAAAATATTTCAAATAGAATAAAAATGAGAAAGATAAATTTTCCGTTTTCAGCAATTCTAGGACAAGATAAAATGAAAATGGGTTTAATTTTAAATATTATTGACCCTCAAATTGGAGGGCTACTATTAACTGGACATCAAGGAACCGGTAAGTCAACAGCAGTAAGATCATTAGTTGAAGTCATGCCTCAAATCGAAGTTATTAAAGATTGTGAATTTTCATGCAACCCACACTCAGACATTAATGATTTATGTGAAAATTGTAGAGAATTAAAAGAATCAGGACAAATTGAGACTGAAAAAAGACATCTAAGGCTAGTTAACTTACCACTTGGCTGTACTGAATTATTTTCAGATTTATTGAAAATACAGTAGGATATGGTCACTGGTTCGTTATCTATTGATAAGGTGCTAACAGAAGGGATAAGAGCCTTGCATGCTGGATTATTGGCTAAAGCAAATAGAGGTATCTTATATGTAGATGAAATAAATTTACTTCAAGATCACATAGTAGATATTTTATTAGACTCTGCCGCATCCGGTATTAATATAATCGAACGAGAAGGTATTTCTGTATCCCACCCATCGAGGTTTGTATTAGTTGGTTCAATGAACCCCGAAGTTTTTCTTTTCAATTAGAAAAGAATTCGGAAAAGGAGATTTACGACCTCA
>CAZRBD010000241.1:0-4340 GCA_964598265.1 uncultured archaeon | reverse complement strand
CGCTTCGTGATTATTATTTTCTGACTCATATATACGTGATTCTTTTATCAAAATATTTAAATAAGAATTCAAATCCTTATCAGATAATTTTATTTCCTGTTTCAATCTATCAAAACTAATTCTCTCTCCCTTTCCAGAATAATTCTCAATAATTAAATAAATTCTCTCTTTCAAATCATTAGATTCATTTAAAGTATTGTTAGTCTCAAATAAATTATTTACTTCTATTTCACTGGATAGGTCTTCAATATTATTACCACTGTTTTCAATCTCGGGAATATCATAGATTTCTCCATTTTTAATTTTTTTTATTATTTCTGCATTTCTCAACAAAATATAATTTGGTTCATCTATTTTTCTTATGATCTCTGGAGATATAGAAGTGAACTCTTTCCATCGACGAATTAATCCTATAACGTCAATAATATCTCCTTTATTAAAGTCTTTATAATTTTCAGGGTTCGTTCTCCAGATAATTGCACGAATCAATCCCGTTCCATCATCTAAATCAAATTCTATTCTTAAATTTTCAAATCCATCATTTTCAACATATTCATCATTATTACTGGACTGAGGGTTAATAATTTCTCTTTTATCAATTATTGAGCTAACAACTCGAACTCTTTTTGTTTTACCAAAAATTGTAAAGAAAAATTTTTCCTCTGTTGAATATGTTCCTTCGACTATATGTTTTATCCAACAATCGATTGTTGGATTTCGTTTATAACTTATTATCTCATTCATCATCAATGTCTTCCCATAGAGTGCTATTTAAAGATTGTAAATATTTCAATTTAGAACTAATTATTAAACTAATAATATTTAAGAACTGAGGTTTTTAAAAATCTTTCAAATAAAATTTCCTATTAGGTAAAAGAAATAGGGTAGAAAATGGTAGCGGGGGTTCGATTTTCAGTTTGCTGGAGACCAATAAAAATTAAACCTTTGAACGAACGATTCTGCTGACCCTTCGTTAGTGAAAGATCATTCTCAGGGTTATGAGCCCTGCGGCATAAACCAGGCTAGCCCACCCCGCTATAGGATGGAAAAAGCATTTTAATTTGTATAGATTATTAACTTTCTCTATATATTACAACACAAATTTGTAATTTAATCTTTTTCAATTTCTAATAGTATTTTATTATTATTTTAAAAAATGAAATGGAATATAAACATTAACTTTAACTTTTAATTTATATTAGATATTAAAAGAGAAACAATAATTAACAGAAATATATGTCTATACTAAGTGACTTTCTTTTAAATCCTTGGTTTATATTATCTTTAATCTTTTGGGTTATAGTCTTAATATTGGTATATTTGTTACGTAATAAGAAAGGAGCTACTTATCTATTTTTTCCATTATTGGTGATGTTTAAAACAAGAAAATTAAATAATTTTTTAAAAAGAATCTCCAGGAGAGTTCCGAAGTTTTGGAAAGTGTTTTGGACGATAGGTATTTTTATTTCATTTGGTTTTACAATTTATGCATTTTACTTTTTCTTCACCAACTTTGTCAATTTAATATTTAACCCGAGACCTGAACAAGCAATAATACCTCTTATTCCAGGTGTTACTTTACCTTTACCCTTTTTTTTTTATTTAATTCTTCCCTTACTCTTCATTTTAACAACACATGAATTTGCTCATGGAATTTCTGCTGGTGCTGACGGAATAGATGTTAAATCTACTGGTGTGCTCGGAGCAGGATTATTTTATATAATTGGATTTGGCGCTTTTGTTGAAGTCGATGAAAGAGAATTAAATTCAAGCAAAATCCATCGAAATACACGCTTGAGAATTGCCGCCGCTGGAACTTATATAAATGGAATTACGGCAGGAATCGCATTCCTCCTGATATTGAGTTATCCTTTTTTTATATCTCCTTACTATCGCCAAGTTACTCAAGTATACGAATTACTTACAGAAGATGAAGGTGGATTTAATTATGGTAATCTCTCCACGGGTGATGTTATATTAGCTCTAAAACATAAAGGAGATTTAGATAATAATTATGTATATATTAATGAATTTAAAAAAATAACTCTCACAACCATTTTAACTAATGGGAGTTCCCTACAAGTTTCTATAGGTGATAATCTAACCTTAAAGATATATGATCCTTCTCTCGATATCGAGAAAGAGAAAAATATTACATTAGGTCCGCGATATTATTTGGGGATAAGGTATGATTATATCCCAAACGGCACTGAAATAAGAATTTATAAAATTTTTTCTGAATCTGAGGATGGAAATAATTATGATAAGAATTTAATAGAGGGAATGATGATAAATAAAATAAACGGAATCTCTATTAATAAAACTAATGGAGATACGATAGAAAGAGTTTTGACAAACTTTAATTTACTAACTCTAAATTTAAGTACAGATACAGAAACTTTTATATTAAATGTTGATACAGTAGGGGTTGTAATAGGAATTTATAGTAATTTATATTATATGCCATTAAATGGTGTAGCAAAACTCTTCACTAGTGCTTGGCCAGATTTTATATTAAAAGAAATTTCATGGCTCTTTGTAATAGCTTTCAGTATAACATTATTTAACATGCTTCCGTTGCCTGTATTTGATGGTGATAGAATCGTTAAAGAATTAATAAATTGGGGTATTGGAGAAGATTATCAATCATTAAAGAAGAAAACTGATAAGTTCATATATAAAAAAGAAGAAAAGGAAATTCCTCTATCTGAGTATAGAGTAGAAAATATTGATTATATTAAAATTAATTTAAAGAACCAAGAAAAAATGGGAGAACAAAGCAATATTATCTTATCAGAAGAAAATTATTCTCTGATTGATAAAATTGGAGATGGATTTAAAGATTCAGTAGCTCTAAATCTTCCAGAGCAATCTAAATTAGAAGAAGGGTCATTATTTGAAATCTCATATCATTATTGGCATGATAAAAAGAGGAAAATAAAAAAAAGTATCTTAAATAGTATCAGATATATAACATTATTTATAGTTATAGGGAATTTTGTCTTATCATTTGTGAAATTTGGGGGTCTTTTCTTTTGGGTTTAATTCTTAAACTTTAGTTATAATTCATTTTGATGGCCAATTATAAAATTTTTTTAAAAAAAGGAAGTTGTTCACGTTGTAATAATGTAATTGTAATCCAAAGAAGATATTCAGGGGAAAATCTGTGTCCGGAATGTTTCCAAAAAAATATTGAGAAAAATATTTATAAAACAATCTCAAAATACAAAATGTTGAACCCTAGAGATAAAATAGTAGTAGGCTTATCAGGAGGTAAAGATTCAATATCGCTTCTCTATAATTTAAATCTCATACAAAATCGAAAGTTTCATTCAGAACCAATTATAGCTTTAACGATAGATGAAGGTATAAAAGAATATAGAGAAAACAGTATTAACAAAGCAAAAAACTTTTGTAAAACATATGACATTGAACATAAAATTGTTTCCTTCAAAGAAAAAATGGGAATTTCATTAGATAAAATTATAAACATAAAAAGGGGAGCAAGTAATTCAAAATATGCTTGTAATTATTGTGCAGTTATAAGAAGAAGATTGTTAAATGATTGTGCTAAAGAATTGGGAGGTACGGTTTTAGCTATGGGGCATAATCTCACAGATTTAGCTGAGACTTACTTAATGAATATTCTATATAAACGTCATAATTTAATCGCAAGACAATATCTTTTTAAACCAGAAAACAGTAAAATACACAAGTTTTTTGTTAGAAAAGTTATGCCATTATTGAGAATCCCTGAAGAAGAAATATTTTTATATGCAAATATTAAGAAATTTGATTACTATCCCTCTCATTGTCCATATAGAGAAAAAGATCCTATTATTCGAAAAAGAGTTCTAAATTTTATTCAAGAATTTAAAAAATATAGCCCAGAAATAGAATTTAATTTGCTTAATGGTTTTTTAGAATTATCTCAAATACTCTATAATCAAAATCTGAAAACTCAATATAACAATTGTGAAGTTTGCGGATACCCTTGTGGAAATGGTAAAATTTGTAATTACTGTAGTTATTTAAAAGATTATTCTCATTGAGTTTATTTTAATAGAAATTTTCCCATTTCAATTAACCTACTATATTCTCTTACTTCTTCTTTGAATAATGGAACTTCAATTAAATTTTTATTTAACTTGACTTTAAATGTTTCTCTTATCTTAGTGAGGTTTTTTAATTGCATTTCTCTTCTACTCTTGCAGAAATCGCATGATTCAATTTTTTCTTGATATAATTGATTTATAATAATATTAGATACTGGGATATTGAATTTCATCAATTCATTTAATAAACGTCCAGTTTCTAAAATTGCCATTTCTTCAGGGATC
>CAZRBD010000240.1:0-4407 GCA_964598265.1 uncultured archaeon | reverse complement strand
ATGAAACTCGGTTATTAGATCCTCTAAAAATTAAGGACTCACCCTTCAAATTGAATGAAAATAATTCTAAAGATTTTTTAATCGATTGTGAGGAATACAAAGGATTACGTAAAAATATTGTAGAACTAATAGAGGGCTGCAAAGAAAATTTAATAATATCTTCAGAAAACCTATTTTTTCCAGATCAAATAAAAAAGATTTTATCAAAAAAAATTCAAGTTATTCCAGGACAAAATCAACTAGTCATTCCAAGAATGATATGGCCAGATCCCATTTTTCCAGCCATAAGTAATAATAGTTCTATCTACGGAACAGTTAATGTTAATTTTAATTTTATTATTACTGATAATATGAAGGGCATCTTTATTTTAAATGGGTTCCAAAATGATAAACAAATCCAATTTGGAATATGTCTAAATGAACCACAATTAAAAAAAATTCAGAATTTATTCAATTACATTGAGCAAGCTACGGAATATGAATACTTCTATGAAAAGAAGCTTAAAGATATTAGAAGAGACATAGAGAAATATAATGATAAAAGTCACAAGTATGAAGTTCAAGATATTAAGAATTCTGAGATTATATCGATTGATGATATTCAAGCTGAAAATATTGACGCATTTTTGAATGAAAATGAACAACCAGATTTAAAAAAATACAAAAAGAAAGGATTAAAAAGAATAGAATATCAATGGAATTTATTACCTCCGTATCTTCCAACTAAAGCGGAAAAAAGCAATATATATAGCGATTGGGATGACTCTCAAGCAAATTTTGAAGAAGCCATAGAAAATATAAATGCAAACCTCGAAATATTATTAGAAATTATTGAAAATCATGAATCTGTCCGTTTAGAGTCTTTTTTTCTTGGGAAAAAACAGAAATTTAAAGAAATTAGTAGAAGTGCACTACAGTTTACTGAACTTGATTTAAGAACTATAAATATTTCAGAATCTTTTAAAGAAGCTAGTAATCTTTCCGATGTTTGCAATGAACTTAAAGTCCATTTAGGTGAAATTATTTTAGAAATCAAAAAAGACAAGGAAACTAGTGTCTTAATGCAACAAATAGATGATTTAAATAAAAAAAGGGAAGCTTATCAATCAGAATTAAATAATTTTGAGACCAAAATTACTCAAAAAGAGGAAATCTTAAACGAGAAAAAGGGTACCTACAAGGAAATAACAAGTAAAAAGAAGAAAAGGAAAAAAGGTAATGAACTCCAAGAAAATATTAAAGAATTAAAAGCTATTATAAAGAAAATTGAGCAAGAAATAAAATCAATAAGTAAGAAAAAATCTCAGAACTTAAAACAAGTATCCGAAGTAGATAAAAATATAGAGAACATTAATATAAAATTAAAATCATTAGAAAGCTCTATATCTTCTAAAAAAGACAAAAAAAAGAGAAAAATCGATGAACTTGATGGATTTAGGGAAATTATGAAATCGTCTCCAACTAAAAAGAAATCAAAATCTTCTAAAGATTCAGAAAATATTTTTAAAAATTTAGATTATGAATCTAATATCCCTAAGGAAAGTCTTCCATCAATAGGGGATTTATATGATGCGGGAAAAAACAGATTTTTAACAATAAAATATTATTCGGAAATAGAATTGGGAAAAGAAGAAGCAACGAGATTAAATGCTAAACTTGTTGTCTATCCTAATTAACTATATAATAAAGGTTTAAAAGAAAATGAAAGAAGAAAAAATAATTATTGAAATTGATGAGAATGGAAAAATTACCGCAGAAGCAGATGGCTTTATTGGGAAGATATGTATGAAAGAATTAGAAAAAATTTTAGAAGATATGCCCGAAATTGAGGATACAAAACATAAAAAAGATTATTATAAAAAAGATACTAAAGTAAGGCTTGTTAGTCAAGTTAAGAGGTGATTTATTATTGAAAATTAATGAAAAGTTACTAAATGTTGCTGAAATTATTGAAAATTCATATGCGAATGGTCCGGGATTAAGAAGTGTTATTTGGTTCCAAGGTTGTAATTTGCATTGTAAGAATTGCTATAATAAAGATTTTTGGCCATTTGTTCAAAAAAATCTATTTACACCTAAAGAATTGGTTAGCAAAATAGTCCAAAATAAGAATATTGAAGGAATAACTTTAACAGGTGGAGAACCTTTATTACAATATCCTGCATTATTGAATTTTTTGATTTTAATAAAAAAACATGGATTAAGTGTTATTAGTTTTACAGGTTTTAATTTTAATGAGGTTGAAAAATCTAGAATGAAAGATATTTTGGACTATATTGACATTATCATTGCAGGACCTTATATTGAGGAACTGAGCACAAAAAAAATACCTTTAGTTAGTTCGACGAATCAAGAATTGATTTTTCTAACAAGAATTTATTCTAATAAGGATTTAAAAGATGAGAAAGTGGTTGAAATTTTTATTGATGATAAGGAGATTCAAGTAACTGGATTTCCTACCAAGAGGTTCCTCAAAGAGGTGTTATTTTGAGTTCATTAATTACTCTCAGATTACCCATTGTGGATAATCTCTGTCTTTTAAAAGCTTTAGAAAACTGTGGCTTTACTTATGAAATCCAGCAACAACCATTTCAAATTATTTTGAATAACACTCAAATTACTTTTGGCAAAACAAATCTTGGTATTATCGCAAAATTTGAACAACTTCAAAGGAATGATGTTAATAAAATCTATAAAGAATATGAAAGAATATACACTGAAAAAATAAAAAAAATTCAAGACCAGAAAAATGCACTTCACTACTTAGTAGAACAGGCGAGAGAAAAATTACAGAAATTACAAAATTTAAAGTCTCAATTAAATCAGAGTTCAAATTCAAAAGAAATTACTCTAATACAAGATGAACTTGGTGATGTGGAAATGAAAAGAAAGGAAGTTGAAAATAAAGCTAAAAAAATGCAAGAAGAACAATTAAGATTGGATAAAGAACGATTGGAAGTTCGTGAAAATATGGTAAAAAATATATTTGAAAAAGCGAAGAAACATGGTTTTAAAATTAAGAAAATTCAACATAAGAATAAAACCCAGTTAGTATTGGTTAGACGAGTTCGATAATGATTTATACCAAACTGATGTTTGTAATACTTAAATTCTATCAAGGTTAATCTATTAAAGGGAAATGCGGTTCAGGAGTATAAACAGCTTTTTTAAGTCAATTAGATTTTGAATCAGGTATTCCATTTCCAAAAATCCTAAAAGAAATAGATAAATATCTTTTTAAAAAATATGGATTAAATTTTAATATCCCCAGTCATCCTTATAATAATTATACTAAGTTTGTTATATGGTAAAATATTATAGTTTTATATTTTTGGAGATGGAATAAAAATGAGTGGTAGAAGTGGCGGTATGATTTTATTAGGGATCATAGCACTTGCAGGATTAGGTTTAAGTGGATACATGTTTTTAAAATATGAATTTTTATCTCCTACAAAGGATTCAGGATTGATCTTAGTGGGATTGTGGGATAATCTTAACGAGAACCTAGATTATACTCCACATGATTCTACTAGCGATTTTCTAGTTGAATTAAATGCAAGCCCATTCAACGATTCTGCATACGTCTCTGTTAGCCATGGAAACACGCGTTTTGTATTAAAAAAAGCGGGATTTTATAAGATAACTCTAAATATACTATTTCAGGCTATAGGTGCTAGTTATTTATATTTAGTGTATCTTCTAAGAAACAGCGATATTAACCGTACATTTGCAAGGATCGCAATATCGGCTAATCCAGACGATACCTGGTATTATTTGCAAGCTTCACAATACATTTACAGCAATGGGATTGATTTCTTTCAAATAAATTGTTTAAGTACTGAGGACTCTTATTTTATAATTAGTAATTAAAATCAGTATAATCAATTATCAATCGAATATGTTATGCAATAATTAATTTCTTGAAAATGGTATAATTAACAATTTATATAGATGTCAATCAAAGATTAACTTATTATGAAGTTATATCATGGATCTGATAAAGAACTTTCAATACTCAGGCCCGACTCATACGTTTCTAAAAGTATTAAAGAAGCTGAAAAGTTTGGATATCGAAGGTCAGTAATGAGTAAATCACCCTACATTTATATTTACGAATTAGAAATTGATACTCAATTCATACAATCTGACCCCCATAGAAATAGAGCTTTTATTATAACCCAAGAAGTAGAATTAACTCAAGTAAAAATGTTATTTACTTATTCGGCCAGCAGTAAGCTTAAAAAATTCAACCCATAAATTAGAAATGTTTAGAAATGAATCTTTAAAAAAACTTCCTTGAATGAAGATTTAGCAAGAGCATTTAAATTTGAAATAAAAAAAAGCGAATAATTAAGATTTAATTATCCTAGATTTAGTTTTTTTCCTGAGAATAAAGATGCCTATAAT
>CAZRBD010000239.1:0-4498 GCA_964598265.1 uncultured archaeon | reverse complement strand
ATAAACCAAAAGTTTTATGGTGACAGGCGGGTTTCCTCGCGATAAAAATTGCTAATAAACTTATTGAAATGGCGAATGCATGGGTAAACATATGTCCTGCATCACTAATTAGGGCAATACTGTTTGTAAGAAAACCTCCAATTATCTCTACAACCATGACTATTGTTGTAATGATCAGCGATAATATTAGCTTTCTTCTTTCTACTGAACGAAATTGAAACAGATGATCTGTATAAGCACTTTTTTCTTTTTTAGATTCTGTCATTATGAATGTTATTGTTTATTTTCATCGATTTCTTCTTTTTTTTGCTTTTCTTCTCGTTTTTTTTTAGTCACACAATAGACGGGACCTTTTTGCATCACAACAAGACAAGAATTGCAACTAATACATTTTGCTGGTGAAAGATCACCACTTTCCCAACGAGAGGGAAGCTCTGGTTCATGTATTAGTGGTCTAGACATGGATATAAAATCAGCATTTCCTTCTTTAAGAATAATTTCTGCACTCATGGGATTTCGAATTCCACCTACAAGTATAAGTGCACAATCTTTCATGTAAGGTTTCAGCTCTTTAGCAAATGGTAAAAAATAATTCTCCCCTTCAGGTTTTTTGAATGTTTTACTGGGAAGAGTATTTTTCATAAACTCCATAGATTCTCTTCCACCTCCACTAGGTTCAATTCCATCAAATCCTGCATTAGCAATGATTTTTGCAATTTTGATCCCTTCGGCTTCGATAATTCCATTCGGAATATAATCTTGAGATTGTAATTTTATTATTATTGGAAACTGAGATCCGAGCTCGTCTCTAATTCCATTATGGATATCTACTAAAATTTTTGTTCTCCCTTGAATAGAGCCCCCAAACTCATCTGATCGAATGTTTGTATAAGGTGAAATAAAATTATTAAGGAAATAACCATGAGCGGCATGTAATTGGATTAGATCGTATCCACATTCATATGCTTTTTGCCCTGCGTCTATAAATTTCTTTATAAACTGTTTTACTTCTTGAGTTGTTAATTCTTGAGGTGTAATTCCCGTTCCTTTATAGGGAATTGGTGAAGGTGCAAAATTAGGATACTTAGGGTGATATCCTAAACGACCTAAATGATTAAATTGTATCGCAATTTTAGTGTCATCATAATCATGTATCAAATTAACAAGTTTATTATGACCCGATATATGGGACTCGTCATATAAACACACCTGATAAGGCCCCCCTGCAGCACTAGGATCAATTGCTACAGCCCCTGTAATGATCAAACCCGTACCTCCTTTTGCCAAATTTTCATACATATTAAGAAGGCGATCCCCAATATACCCATATTTTTCAGCCATAAACATAAAAGTAGCAGAGCGTACAATTCGATTTTTTATCGTAATATTACCAATTTTGCCCGGGCTAAATAAAGTTTCTAATCCCATAATTATCCCTTATTAGAATTATTAATTGAAAATATATATTCTCATAGTAAAGAATTATTGTCATATTAACCTTTCATAATGCTATTTAGCTTTAAATCTATAAAAAAATTGTTTCATTAATGCCTTAAAAAGTATAATTAAGAAGAATGCTTAAGATTTTAATTTCTCAAGAATGTGTTTCAAGGTTTCATAATTTACAACTCCGCTAAATTTATGAACTACTTGTTTACCTTTAATAAAGAGTGTTGTAGGAATCGAAGTAATTCCGAAATATTGGGCAATCGAAGGATTCTCATCTGAATTAATTTTTGTAAAAATAAAGTCTGATGTAAATTCTTCATGAGCTTTTTTAAAAACAGGAGCATACATCTTACATGGAGCACACCATACAGCCCAAAAATCAATAACAATTATTTTATCAGGGAAATCATTTAAAAGTTTTTTAAATTCATCAGTGGTGCTGACATTTATGATTTTTTCTGGGATGGATTGAAGTCGTAATAACTCCGCAACTTTTCTTAACCTTATTTTATCTAACTCGTTATCTGACATTTTTATCCTTATAATCCTTTTACAAAACTTAGAAAAAATGTTCCACGTTCTTATTTTTCCTTATTTTAAAGAAATAAGAAATATTATTTAAACATCGTGATTATATACCAAAATTCACGTTATTAGAACAAATTATCAAAACTATAAAAAATTAAAATAAATATTTTTGAATTATTAACCTCTATTTGTATTAGTTTAACTAAAATAAAAATATATAAGCTTAATTATCGAAATGTGAAACATCATGAATACAGAGGATAAGATCAATGATGTAATGAAAGTAATAGATAACAGATGCACCATAAGAGCATATAAACAAAAGGTGTTATCACAAGTGGAAGTCAATCTTATTATCCATAGCGCTATGCGTGCCCCTACTGCTGGAAACATGATGTTTTATTCTATTCTTGAAGTTAAAGACCAGAATATGAAAGATCGATTGGTAAAAACATGTGATAATCAGCCTCATATAGCAAAGGCTCCATTAGTTTTAATTTTTCTAGCAGATATGCAACGCTGGTACGATTACTATACACTATCTAACGTTCCAGAAATGTGTGCTGAGAAAAAAATTGAATATCGTACACCAGATGAGTCCGATTTATTGCTTGCATGCTGTGATGCCTTGATTGCTGCTCAAAATGCTGTGATCGCTGCTGAATCTATAGGGATTGGTTCATGTTATATCGGTGATATAATAGAGAATATTGAAATCCATCGTGAAATGTTTGATCTTCCAGTTTGGGTCTTTCCTATTACAATGCTCTGTTTTGGTTATCCTAAACAAGATCCTTCAAAGAGAATTCTTAAAAAACGATTCCCAAAGAAATTCATCCATTTTACTAATACATATAAGCGTTTGAGAAAAGAAGACTTTATAGAAATGTTTCAAGACCTTCAGAATGAAACTCTGGTCAAGAATGCAAAAAATTTAGGTCAGGATTACTTTCTGAGAAAAACAGGATCTAATTTTGCTCAAGAAATGAGTAGATCTGTCAAGGTTGCAATTCAAGATTGGATAAAAAAAGATTAGAATACAAATAACAAATTATTAGGAATCAATTAAAAATACTTAAAAGATTATATTATGTTATAAAATTTATCTAAGCATGAAGGTATAGAACTCAATGAAAATACATTTTTTATTCATTTTAAAGAAAACTGGGGTTTGTATTTACTCTAGAAGATTTACAAATGAGTACGAATCACTTGAAGTTAATTTAGTTACGCCCTTCTTTTCAGCAATATTTTCATTTTCAGAAAATGTTATCGCGAAGAAAACTCCAGAGATTCTTGAGATGAGTGGATTGAGATTTGTGTTTAGGGTACAGGATGATTTAATATTTTCCATATTGTCCGATTCTAGTGTCAGCCTTTTATTTGTAACTACTCGCCTATCCCGAATAATGGATGAATTTAATGATAAATATCCCGATTTGAGTGTAATAAAAGATTACCAGGAATTAGACGATAAGGAATTTGATAACACTGTTGATACTTTAATAACTGGAGAAGAAGAATCCTATCTGAGTAATACATTTTATAAAAAAGCTATAAATATTTTTAAAGATCTGATCCGTGAGGATGAAATAATAGGGGCAGCGCTCTTAACAACTCAGGGTTACGTAATTTATACCTCTTTACCAAATGATATTTTAGTTAATTCTTTGAAAGAATTGGAAATAAGATATATGGTAGGTGCTATAATTCTTCCAGAAATGTACTATAGCTTAGAAAATGGACAAAAAGTGTTTTCTAAGATAGTAGACATCCCTTGGAAGCTAGACCCGCTCCTACTTGTTATTCTCTATGATAAAAATGTTCCTCTGGGAATGGCTGAACTAAACATGGGTAAATTAGCAAACAGGATTGTTAATATAATATAGGATAAAAATAAAGATTACTAATTAATCAAGGAATTTTACCCCCTCTAAAAAAAAAATTAGAAATTTTGTTATTATAAATTTCTATTAAAGGTTTTTTCACTCCTTAAAAGAATATTAATACATCAATTTTAAATACATTTATTTTTATATTCTGAATATATCACATTTTTGGTGTAAAAATTATGGGAACAAAAGTTCATGTAGCATATGAGATAAAGAATCCTCCGCTAACTGTTAAGTCCAATGATGAAATTGAAGGCAAGATTATAGTAACCAACGGAGAAAAAAAGGATAAAAAGTTAAAAAAGTTGTTTATTGAATTATATGATATGTATACAGCATTAATCACCAGTAAAGATCCTCAAACTGGGGAAGAAACTGAATCTTGGAGAGATCAAAAAAAGGAAATAAAACAATGGAACATTGCTTCTGGGGAGAAATTAAAGTCAGGTGAGAAAAAAGAATATCCTTTTAAGATTAAATTACCAACATGGAAGAAAAAAAAGGGAAAAGGGAAAGATGATGATGAATATAATAATTGGCGCTTGGAACTACATTTTAATCAAAAAACGGGCATGGTAGCCTCTAGAGGGTCTGAAAAGAACGACGCAACATGCATATTACCCGTAAAA
>CAZRBD010000238.1:0-4506 GCA_964598265.1 uncultured archaeon | reverse complement strand
CATAAAATTATTTGTTGAATAATTCTCTTAGTGAATGTTTATAAAGAAAAAAAGAGAAATGAGACTCAGGGGGGCTAATAAGGGTTAGGAGTTAAAAATAAAAAGGCAAAAAAATAGAGTTTTTTATATTGAGTGCTATTTCTCTTTTCATAAATCTAATAAAATCACGAATATTTAAACAAAAAATCGAAATGAAAAAGGACTTGTTATTTATTCAACAATTCTAACTGCTTAATAAATTGAAATGCGACACATCAAATTTGACAAAAGTTAATAAAACCGTGGATCATTTTTATATTATTATTTATTAAATTCTATTTAATAAACCAACCAAAGAGAAGTCTTCAAAAATCAGAAGAGTATGGTAAATTTTGGCATCTTTAAGTGGAGAAAATTATAACCCCGAAAAATATTTACTAGACACGCTTAATGATTTAGATATCGGGTTTGTAAAAGTTAGTAATGATGGCGTTATCTTAAACCACAATCTTACTTTTAACAAGATTTTTGGTTATAATCCGGAAGAAAGTTTAATTGGCACTAAAACTTTAGATTATTGGCTAAATTCTGAGGAGAGTAATAAATTTAGAGAGATCCTTTTCAAAAATGGCGTCGTTAAGAAATATATTACTCCAGCTAAAAAATTTGATGGAAAGAAGATCTTTTTAGAAGTGAATTTCAAATTAAATAAGAATTCTAATGGAGAAGTCATTTCTTCTGAAGGATTCTTTGTCGATATAACCGAAAAGATAGAATTGGAACAAAAATTGAAAGAATCCGAAGAAAGATGGCGAGTAATTACGAAATATACTCCCGATCATATTTGGGTGATAGATACGAATTATAAGTTAACATTCGTTAACTATACTGTACCCGACTTATCTGTTGATGAAGTTATCGGAAATCATTACTCGAACTTTGTTCAAAAAGAATATCTAGAGCAACACGAAGAGATTTTAAAGGAAGTAATGGAAACTGGTAAAACTATTCTTTGGGAAACGGGATATCTTGATAATTATGGGAAACAGTTATATTTTGATGTACATTCTGGACCTATTTTTAAAGAAGGTAAAGTGATAGGAATAGTTACCCGTTCCACCGACATTACCGAACGCAGGAAGAAAGAAGAGGAATTACGATTACATAGCGAAATGATGGAAAATATGAATGAAGGAGTAAATCTTATTCGATTTAGTGATTTATGTATTGTTTATGCTAATCCTAGATTTGAGGAGATGTTTGGCTATGATCCTGGTGAAATTATAGGTAAACATGCTTCTATCATAAATGCACCAAATGAAAAGAGTCCTGAAGAAGCAGTTGATGATATTGTAGCGATCATGGAAGAAAGTGGAGAATGGCACGGGGATATTCAAAATATCAAGAAGGATGGTACTCTCCTATGGTGTTTTGCTAACATCTCAAGTTTCGATCATCCTGAATTTGGGAAAGTATGTGTCTCAATCCTTACAGATATCACCGAGCGAAAAAAAGTGGAAGTAGCTCTAAAGGAGAGTGAGCACCGATTGAAAGAAGCTCAAGCTTTAGGAAAAATCGGTTATTGGGAGTTTGATATTACCAGCCAACAGATAACGTGGTCCGATCAAGTATTCGAATTATATGATCGAGATCCTTCTTTGGGGCCTCCTTCCTCAGAAGAAGAAGCAACTTACTATACTCCCGATACCAGTGAAAGATTAAAAGAATATTCACGCCGTGCACTCGAATTTGGGGAAAAATTCGATTATGACTTGCAGGCATATTTACCTAGTGGAAAAGTCGTTCAGCTAACAGCATTAATGCGCTCTATCAAGAATAAAAGTGGGAAAACTATTAAATTAGTTGGAACAGTTCAGGACATAACTGAGCGCAAGATAGCAGAGCAAAAATTAAAAGAATCCGAAGAAATATTAAAAAAATTCATGGAATCGGCTACCGATGGTTTCATCCTTTTTGATGCAAAATTGAATTATCTTTCTGTAAATAATGTTACGCTTCAATTACTAGGTATGCCCAGAGAGGATTTAATTGGAAAAAATATTTTGGAGATAGCCCCAAGTCTTAAAGAAACAGGAAGATATGACAAATATTTAGATGTTATTCTGACGGGAGTACCATATTCTACTGAGGATGTTATTTATAATAGATTAGATGGAAGTTTGACCTATTTATCAGTAAGAGCATTCAAAGTAGGAAAGGAGCTCGGGATTATATTTACAGATATCACTGAGCGCAAGAAGGGGGAGGAAAAAATATTAAAAGAAAGAAATAAAGCACAATCATATTTAGATTTAGCAGGAGTTCTTCTTATTACTTTAGATAAAAATGGAAATATTTCGATGATAAATAAAAAAGGGTGTGAGGTTCTTGGTTATTTAGAAGAGGAATTAATCGGAAAGCAATGGTTTAAAACATTCATCCCACCTCAATTTTGTGAACCTGTTTTTAAGGATTTTAAAAGACTAATCAGAGGGGAATTGGAACTAATTGAGTTTTATGAAAATCCTATACTAACAAAGAACGGCGAAGAAAGAATTATCGCATGGCATAATTCCTTATTATATGATAAAGAAGAAAATATTATTGGGACTTTAACTTCTGGTGAGGATGTCACCGAGCGTACGAAGAAAGAAGAGGAAATACGATTACAAAGTGAAATCATGATAAATATGTCTGAAGGAGCTTATCTCGTTCGATTGGAGGATTTAATCGTTGTCTATACTAATCCTCGATTTGAAGAAATGTTTGGTTATGAACCTGGTGAATTAATAGGGAAATATGTCGCAATTGTAAATGCTCCAACAGATAAAACTCCTGAAGAAATAAAAGATGATATCGTGGGAATATTGAAAGAAACTGGAGAATGGCATGGAGAAGTTCTAAATATTAAGAAGGATGGAACTCCATTTTGGTGCTACGCTAATGTTTCACTCTTCGATCATCCAGAATATGGAAGAGTCATGGTTTCTGTGCATACGGACATCACGGAGCGAATGAAGAAAGAAGAGGAAATACGATTACAAAGTGAAATCATGACAAATTTAGTAGAGGGTGTACATCTTATACGAGCCGACGATGGGAAAATTGTTTATACAAATCCTGCATTTGAGGAGATGTTTGGTTATAATCCCGGTGAAATGATTGGAAAAGATATCTCAATTGTCAATGCTCCGACTGACAAGGTTCCTGAGGAGACAAAAGAAGAAATTATGGGAATCTTGTTAGAAACAGGAAGATGGCACGGAGATATTAATAATATTAAAAAAGATGGTACGACATTTTGGTGCAACGCTAATGTTTCACTTTTAGATCATCCGGAATATGGTAAAGTTATTGTGGCAGTGCACAGTGACATCACTGAGCGCAAGAAGGGAGAGGAAAAAATATTAGAAGAAAAAAATAAAGCACAATCCTATTTAGATTTAGCGGGAGCTATAATTATGGCTTTAGATAAAAATGGAAATATTTCGATGATAAATAAAAAAGGATGTGAAATTCTTGGCTATTTAGAAGAAGAATTAATAGGAAAACAATGGTTTAAAACAGTGCTTCCACCTCGATTTAGTGAACCTGTTTTTGAGGATTTTAAAAGAATAATAAGAGGAGAATTGGAACCACTTGAGTTCTATGAGAACCCGATACTAACAAAGAACGGCGAAGAAAGAATGATCGCATGGCACAATTCCTTGTTATATGATAAAGAAGGAAGTATTATTGGGGGTTTAAGTTCTGGTGAGGATATCACCGAGAGAAAAAAAAAAGAAAAAAAAATTTTTGATTTAGCTCAATTTCCGTCTGAAAATCCTTATCCCGTTTTACGAGTGAGTAGAAATAATGTTTTGTATATAAATGATACAGGTCAAAGATTAATAAACACAGTAGAGCATAATCAAATCCCAGATATATTTAAGGAAAATGTAAAAAAAACATTTGAAATCAATCAAATTACTGAATCCGAAGTTGAACTTGATAGTAGGATTTACTCCTTTATGATAACACCCGTAAAAGATGCTGATTACGTAAATATTTATGGTATGGATATTACTGAGAGAAAGCATGTCGAGGAAAAATTAAGAGAAGTAAATAAGCTAAAATCTGAGTTTCTTAGAAGAGCTTCTCATGAATTAAAAACACCCCTCATTTCAATTAAGGGTTTCTCTGATCTCATCTTAACCTTATATGAAGATCAATTAGATGCGTCTATTCTTTCAAAACTAAGAGAGATAAATGGTGGGTGCGAAAGACTTCAGAGTATTATTAACAACCTTTTAAAAACATCTAGATTAGAATCACCCGAATTATTACCGAGTAAACAAAAGGAAGATTTGTCATTTCTCATAAAATATTGCGTGCATGAATTGGAATCTTTGGCAGAAAGAAGGAAACAATCAATTAAATTAAAAATACAGAATGGGTTGTATGCAAACGTAGAAAAAGAGGAAATTTACGACGTTCTTTCAAATTTGCTCACTAACGCGATTAAATACACCCCACCAAATGGTACAA
>CAZRBD010000237.1:0-4528 GCA_964598265.1 uncultured archaeon | reverse complement strand
TATTTTCTTGCAGAATTATTTTTAATTTATTTATAATTCGGGAAAGTTCTTTTTTTGATTTCTCTTTAAATAATTCTAAATCTCCAAGAATTTCATTATATTCTTTAATTTTCTTAGAAAAACCAAACAAACCTTCTCGCTTTTTACTCATCCTATACAAGAAAAAATTATGATATATTTTGTCAATTTTTTACTTCAAAAAAGTAATAGTGCTGTCATTAAAAAATTTAAGGAATTAGAGTAATCTAACTTAGAATTTTACTATGGTGAACAAACCGATACTATTGAGCAGACCTTACACGCCATTCTTGTCCACATTGCCCACACTTAAGTTTTTTACCATACATACGCGGGTAGTCGCTTATTAGTCTAGTCTTATCTACAACTTCCTGTATAGAACCATGTCTTACATTCCCACATACGGGGCATTCCCTTCTTGAAGGTCCTTCAATAATTGTATGAGTAGCCAGACTAGGAGCATATGAATCTTTAAAAATTTGAGAATCAACAATTGGTTCCTTTGTCTTCTCAACGTGAGCTTTGAAAGCTTTTGCTTTCTCAGCATGAGTTTCCACAACTTTCTCTTTCTCAATCGAAGGTTTAATTTCCTCTTTTTTCTTTGTTCTTTTAAATAATTTTGCCGGTTTTTTAGCTTCTTTAGACTCCGGCACTTGCTCAATTGAATCTGCGATATCTTTATACAATTTATTCTGTTCTTCTAGATCAACTATTCTATTTTTTAGTGTCTCATTCTCTTTCATCAACTCTTCAATGAGGTTTTCATATTCTAAGAGCGTTGGATCTTTTTCACTAGTTTTTTCTTTACTCATCTTTCCCACAATTATATACTTACACTAAAATTTATAATACTTCTTAACAAGATAATATAGCTCGTATTAAAAAACCTTAGGGATTCAAAATTAATGTAACCAAAAAAGATTTTTAGATTTTTAATTTATTTATATTTATATTATTAGATTTTACATTTAAGAGTGTGTAATGCAGTTATTTAAAATCGATGATAAGGGAGAATTACTACAGTTACACAAATTAAGTTTTGAAAAAAACGACGTATATTTAGTCTACGATGATGAGAAAAATACAATCTACATTTGGGTTGGAAATCTAGTTCCAAAAGGAAAAAGAGATATAACAGCAGAACTTGCGAGAAAATTAGATAAAAGCCGATCAGCCAAAATTCTTATCATGAAACAAATGCGAGAATATGGATCATTTTTATCGATGATGCATGATTTAGAGAAAGGTCATATTCCTGGAAAAACAATAGAAAGAAGACATGAATTTAGATTTGAAGGGCTTCTTGAAAATGAGAGACTAAATAATATTAAAGAAACTTCAGAAAAGAGTGAAGATGTAATGGAATCAAGAATAGAAGAGTGGTTAGCCCAAACAAAAAAACATAGAAAATCTACAGTAGAAGAAGAGAAAATTGAAGAAAGTAAAGAGAAAACAGAAACAGAAGAAAATTTAGAGTCAGATCTTAAAACTCAGGTAAAAGAAGTCGCATATTTTCTTTCTTTAAAAAAATACTCATATAATGATCTATGCTGGATCTTAGCTGAAAAAATTCAAAAAATGAACCTTGAGATGCCATCCATTGAAGATATTAAACAAAAGGCAGAGGAAGTTTTCAATTCATCCTGTACATATGATGAATTATGTTGGTTAAACGCGGAAATGGATATTTTAACTAAGAAGAGTTTACTCCAAGAGCAGAAAAGAAAATTGTTTGATTATTAAGTTAAACTTATATAGTTATATTGACGTGAGCAGTAGAATCACTCCAATGGTAATAAAAATAATCACTGAACCTAATTTCAAGTAGGATTTAGGGATTTTCTTTGCAATTAAAGCTCCAAAAAAAACACCTAACCATGCTAAAGTTATAAGAGCAAGAAAGGAGCCAATCCACACTTCGATAGGAGAATTTGATTTAGATACGAGCGTTATTGTTAAAATCTGAGTTTTATCACCTAATTCCATAATGAAAATCGAGAAAAACCCTGCTAAATACCCATTTTTTTTAACCTTTGATAACATCGAAGTAGGGGTATTGTTATTATCAAATTCTTCTACTTTAATTGGATCATTTATTTCCTCTACTACGACTCTATTTTTTTTCTCATTATAGATTTTTTTAATTCCTGGAATTCCTAAAAGACCAATTACAATGAACACTATTCCAGAGATTATGTTGATAACTGAAAGAGGAATAAATTTAGTTAAAACAGCCCCAATAAACACTCCAAGTGTAACTATCACAGCAAAACCTAGAGTTGCTCCGATTCCTACTTTATATGGTTTTTCTTGTTCTAATGATAAATTAAAAACAATTAATTGAGTTTTATCTCCAAGTTCTCCGAGAAATAGAAGACCAAAGGTAGTTAGAAGAATTATCCAGTCCATACAAATTAAAATGAGGAATGTGAATAAAAAGTTTTGAATTTTAATCTAGACTAAAAGATTAGAAAAAAAATAAAAAAAATTGATTATTTATTTCAGACTAATTTTTAGAAAAAAATGAAACCTATTGCGAAAAGAACCAAACTGCTAATTAAAAGGACAAGATGAGACTTCCTAAACGCAGGATATTCATCTTGAATTTCTTTAGGGCTTGTAGCCATTGAATAACCACTAAAAGACATTGTAGAAAAGAATGATAACCAAAAATAAAATGCCGAATTCAATAAAATCAAAAACATGTTTTTGTGGATAAACCATGAAATACTACTCAACACTATTATAGTTATTATCCCAAAAACTATTCCTTTAATAATAAATCTACGTGTAAAATTTGTAATCGGGAATAATCCTGCGATTATAGCATTAGCAATTATGATCCACAGCCAAATCTCTCCTACGATCCACAATTTTCTAAGCCATAAGGGATCGATAAATGATAACCCAAGTGATAACAAAATTAAAGCTATTGTCGGTTTTAAGAAGATCATTTTTAATAGGAACGTAGTATGTGTAGTAAATGCTCTTAAACGATGAAATGGTGTAAATTTCGCTAGTTTCATTTTATCTGGTTTTCTAGCAGGGCGTTCTTTTAAAAATTGAGGAAGTTGTTTAGCCCAAACTGGTCCAAAAAGAATCCTAAAAGGAAAATCTGGAGCTTCTTTAGAAATGAGAGGGCTTGCCACTCCGCCAGCAGATAGCTGAGGTAGGATTAATGTCTTTTTATTAGTCAATGTCGCAATACCTGTAGCTTTGACAGCCTCTATTACTTGTCTATTACCAAAGTTGTTCCCTCTTGCCGCACACCATACGTTTATTCCTTTTGAATCAACCATTAATACCCATGCATCTAACCCCTTAATAGCACGCATAACTTTTATATATGTAAATAAATAATTCGCAGTAACTATAATTGGGGAATTTTTATCAGGTTGACCAGATTTGTAGATTCCGGGCTCAATTGGAGCATCAGTTGTTTGCCCAGTAAAAAGAATTCTATATAAGCTCATCTGAGAACCAAAACCTGTAAATTTTCTTGGTTTTGGGCTATAGTATCCCGGACTCTTTCTTTCGTTACCATTCACTTTAACTAATTCAATTGCTTGTATGGAATCGTGTTTCCACTTCTTTTCTGCTAGAATTTTGAACCCTATTGGTTCCAAATAATCAAAAAAATCCTTTACAAGAAAAGTAGTTTCTAATCGTAATCTTTTTAATTTTTTTTTATATCTCCATCTTTTTATTTTAAAGGTTAACTTCCAAAATCCTGATGGAAGAAATTCAGCAGCAATGATTAGTTTCCCGCCTGGTTTTAAAGCACTCCAAGCGTTTCTAAGGAAAATTTGCTGTTCCAATGGTCTAAGTTCGGATAGCATAAAAGTACTAACGATCTTATTTTGAGATTCATCATTTACAGGTAAGTCAGCCATAGACCCTATTTGATAGACTAGTTTTACTTCCTTTTCAGTAGGATAATTTTTCATTGCAGTGTTAATCATATTGAGATTTGTATCAATTGCAAGAACCTCATTTCCTCTTAACGCCATTTGAGAAGCGAGAGCACCAGTACCACACCCAACTTCTAATATATTATCAGTAGCTCCTACTTGAGTTAATACCCAATCCCTTACTTGGAGATTTACACCTTTAGTTAAAGCCGTAAATTTTGAATCATAGGTTTCCGGCTCTAACTCTAACTTACGCATATAAACTACAGCTATAATAATCACATCTTTTAAAAAAAAAATTATAGTTAGGTACCTAATTAAATAATAGTTAGTTCCCTAACTATTTAAAGGTTATGATAATTTATTAACATTTAGTTACAAATGAGAAAGTCAATACCACCATATCAAAGCAGAATTTTAGTTTAGATGAAATTTATAGCGGGAAGTATTCACTACAACAAATCTATAAAATCTTTAACCAGCCTTTTATTTATTTTTAATCTATAAATTTGCATTTTCCTGAAGTTGTAATTTCAACCTGTCCATCAAAAACTTGTTTCAATTCACAGTTTCGTTTATATTTGTTTGTTTTGATTCAC
>CAZRBD010000236.1:0-4560 GCA_964598265.1 uncultured archaeon | reverse complement strand
ATATCTATCATTATAGCTCATAAGTAATCCTTCAAAAAATTCAGTTAATTTGATGTAGATATTTTCTTTTTTAATAACTGAAGGTTCTTCTACACTAATAGAAGGAGGGGTTATTTTTTCTTCTGCTGTCTGATTTATAGGAGGAGTTGACACTTCTGAAGGTGTAGATTCTTTTGAGGGTCTTTTAGCAGATGGAGGGACAACCGGTTTTATCAATTCTCTGGATTCGTTTTGAGGTTGGGCTTTTGTGCTTTGTTTTGATGATATGGGCGAGTTAACGGTTTTAACGGGTTTTGGCTCTTTTTGGGTTTGAGGAACTAATTTAGTACTTGGCTTTTTCTTTTTACGTTCTCTCTCAGCCAAAAGTACATCTTCCTTTAAATACTCAGCAGCAATTTTTGTTTTTGATTCGTGTGATAACTGTGGAGTTATTTTTTCTTCTTCTTCCTTTTTTGGATGAACAAACCCTTGTTCAGATACTCCCTTTAATAGTGTTTGTAAGGTAGTTTCATTTTTTTTAACTGCGCTTAATGTGTCTAATAAGGACAGTCCTTGAAACCCACTAGATTCTGGGAGATTAGATTTCTTTTTTTTCTGTGATTTCTTCTTTTTTTTTCCCATTTGAAATACCTATTTAGTATTGTTAGACAATATAATGCTATAGAGGAATTATCTCAACTTCAAGCGCTTTACCTTTATTTTCCAGAATCCCCTTTAACTCTCCTAAACTAATGTTCTTTGGGCTTGAACTAATTACGGTCCAAATTGCTTTTTTATCTTTCTCTATAATAACACTTTCTCCATACATTAATGAAATTCCAAGATCACCGAAAATTTTGGCAATTAGGGCTAAAGATCCTGCTTCATCTCTCATAGTTATTCTGAACTTTATCGGTTTATCTTCAGCAGAAATTCCAACTGGAGTAATCCTTATCTCCTTTGTCTCTGAATCACTGACTAACATAAGTTGAGAATTGGTGGTAAGTCCCAAATTCTTTCTTGTTACCAAGGGTAGTACTATTCGTCCTCGATTATCGATTGAAATAATTTTTACATCTTTCATATTTTTTATTATTTTTTTAATATAATATAAATTTCTAACGATAATGCATGGAAATAATTTTGTTATAATTATTATCAAAATTATTATTAATAATTCTATTGAATTTCTACCATATTCAAACTCTTTCATAAAATTTGCGTTTTTAAAAAAAGTTTAAAAATAAACTTTAGTTCTAAGGTCTACAATTTCAGACAAAAACTAATAAAAATCAAAAAGAGTAGAAATTAATGATAACAGTTTTCTTACTTTTTATGAGCTTTTAACTTTACAGTTAAATCTCTTGCTCGTTTAGAATACCATATCAATAATTCACCAGCATCTTCTGGTTTAAAATACTCTCCACCACAAAGAGAAGCAGCTCGAGACATTAATTCATCGTTTGGATTGCCTAATCCTAAAATATATATTACGATGTTAGGATTTTCAGTAAATTGCTTGATTGACTGAAGAAATAACGCTTTATTTGTGGGTTCACCATCTGTTAAGAGGAGAATCATAGTAGGTTGGTTCGGACTAATTTTCTCAAATTCATTTAAAACTTGAGCTGCAGTATCCATTGCTAAATGCATATTTGTTGCTTGACCATAAGCATTTCCTATCTGGTCGACTATCATTCTAGCAGCTTCTTCTAGAATACCCTTCTTACCACTTGCAGAATCCATGTAAGAGCTGTCACCGAAAGATAAAACTTGACATTCATCTGCGAAACGCAAAATTGAGACTTTCTCCCCAAACCCGCGTCCTACCTTTTCACTTAGAAATAGAATAGCCGCAAACGCAGCTGAAATTCGACGTGGAATAAATATGCCATCTTTAAAATGTTTTAGAAATTCTTGAACTTCTCTTGATTCCATTGCAGCCTTTATTCCCTCTATAGCAGGAGCGATATTAGTCACAAGTACATCGCGAGCCATCATGCTTCGGCTAATGTCAATAATCAAAATAGCATTAAATGGAATTAATCCTATTGGAGTTAAAGAAATCGTCGTATCTTCTGTAATCTTCGCAAAAATATCACCAGTTAAGTCAGGTACCGTATCTAAAATAGAACAAGCGATATTGACTGTATTCCATCTAAGTTTAATACCCTTAAAGATGACATAATTTGAAAGCCATTCTTTTAAAGAGTCGACATTTTCTCGAGCAGTACTTATTATCTCCCACATGCTTTCACCAGAAATAGGAGTGATCCCTATAGATATGCTTTGTAGAGTGATAATAGTTCTTTGATTTTTTGAGACATTTACTTCAAAACTTCCGATTCCAGATGCTTCGAGAATTTCAGTATCAATTACTATCATGTTATCTGGAACAGATTCTAGTATCTCTACTTTTCCGGCACCCATTGCTCCAGTAAGTTCATCTTCAAATGCAAGAACGTCATCAGTTTGAATTGAAAGTGTAAGTTGTGTTCTCGGGCTAATTAAAGCATATCCCATGAGGTTAGGTTGAGATTCAACTTCTAATGTTAACGAAGAAGCTTTTGAAATGGGCGGTTCAGTTGAATATACAACTATTTGTTCGGCTTGAATATTGGTGTCTTCATAAGTATCCTTACTCATTCTAATTTCATTAGCATTAACATTTGCTTCGTCTATTCTGGCTGAACCCACCGCTCGCGTTAAAGGATCTTCCCATGCGATTAACATCCTTGGTCCTAGTCCTAATTGTTGTAAAGTATCAATGTTTAATTGTACTCGACCACCTTCAATACTATTATCTAATTTTAGGGTAAGAATGATGCCATTTTTCTGTTTTTGCAAAATCTCTACTTCTATTTTATCTGGAAATGACTCTATGGGCATAATCTGCTCCGTAGGTAAATCTCCAGTGCTAATTAGAGGTACTTCCATTGAGGGAGGCGAAGGTTGAGTTTGTGGTAATATTCCAGGTTGTGGTGTAGGGATAAGTTGAGGGGCTGGAGTAATTTGAGACGCCGGTGTTAACTGTGGCGTTGGTGTAATTTGTGGTGTTATTATTAGTTTAACTTTTTCCTCCTCAACCAAGGGAGTAATTTCAGAGGGAGTTGTAAAGGGAATTGTGGGTGTTAACTGTGGTGTTGGTGTAATTTGTGGTGTTATTATTAGTTTAGCTTTTTCCTCCTCAACCGAGGGAGTAATTTCTGCGGGAGTTGTAAAGGGAATTGTGGGTGTCAATTCTGGAGGTCGGGTAGGTAAGGGTGATAGACCAGGTTGTGGAGATGAAGGAGGAATTGTAGCAGGTACTGGGGGTGGAACTTTTGGAATCCTTAACACAGGTTTTAGAGTTGTAGTAGAACTTATAGTTCGGATTGTTAGTTCTACGCCATTAAAATTTAAGCCATCAAGAAGATTCTTCGAAAATTTTCCAGCAAAATCCAACACAACGTCAGATATTTCTATTTTTGCTGTTTTTTTTAAATTATTATCAATGTTTATGATTTCTATAGAATCTCCTTTTTTTATACCCAATTTTTCTGCGTTAGATTGACATATAACTACGATATCTTTTAGATCATCAGTTGCATCAACAAAAAGTTTGATTTCAGGCATGATTTATCAACATATGTTCTACAATAATTTTATGTTTAAATACTTTAAAATTTAATTATCTCATCAATCAATAACTTACCTAATAAATTATTATTAAGTAGGTATAAGATATTTATGTTAATTTAGCTCTTTAATAATTTATAATCTATATTAAAATAAATTAATTCGCGATATAAATCTTAAAAATTTTTAAAAATTATTAACTATCATGTTTGTATAGAAGAGAAAATATCAACTTCGAAAATTTCTACTTGTAAATGCTCTTTGTATCTTATATGAGAAATATAAATATTTAAG
Organism: uncultured archaeon; assembly: GCA_964598265.1. Taxonomy (GTDB): domain Archaea; phylum Asgardarchaeota; class Lokiarchaeia; order Sigyniarchaeales; family SOKP01; genus Loki-b32. The sequence continues at coordinate 669 of CAZRBD010000236.1, read as the reverse complement.
GTTGTATTTTTTAATTATTATTAATTGAATTAAAATTTATTATTTTAAAATGGCTGAATTAACACCAGATGAGGCTAGTAGTTTAAGTACATTCCTTGGAAGCATAACTGAATACTCTGAACTAGAAGCCCTCGCTTTGGTCACTCGAGAGGGTTTAAGACTAGCATTCAGTGCAATACCGGGGTACAATGTAGATCCTGACCTTTTTTCAAGCTTGAGTGCTGTTGTAATGCAATCAGGAGCCGATGCTATTGAAACTATGGGCTATACAAACATGTTAGAGGTCGTATTACGGGGAGATAATGGATTTATTATTCTATCAGCAGCGGGAAGGTTTTTTCTTATGGGCGCGTCAAGATCCATGCCAGATTTAGGGAAGATCGTGAAAATTTTTAGATATTATAGTAAAGAGATTAGCGCTCGCTATCCTAGGCAATAAAAAGAATGACGAGATTGGAGATTGTGCTTAAATTGATGATAATCTTAGATAATTGATAAACGTCAAGCATTAAACTGATATAGCTGACTTTTAAATATATCTTATTTATTAAAACATGGAAATAAGAAAACAGCTAAAAATAAGTTAATTTTAAAAAAAAATTAATAGGAAAAACTTATCACTTGCGTATAAATATTGATTTAAACATTTACACAATTCAGAGATGATTC
>CAZRBD010000235.1:4526-4625 GCA_964598265.1 uncultured archaeon | reverse complement strand
ACTTCTTCAACCTTAGTGGGAGCTACCTTTACCTTAGGTGCAGTTTTTACTTTAACTTCTTCAACCTTAGTGGGAGCTACCTTTACCTTAGGTGCAGTT
>CAZRBD010000235.1:0-4426 GCA_964598265.1 uncultured archaeon | reverse complement strand
TTTACTTTAATTTCCTTAACCTTAGTAGGAGAAATTTTCGTTTTAGGTATAGGCTTTGCTTTAATTTTTTTGACTCTAAGATCTGATTCTTCTGCTTTAGACTTAGCTTCTATCTCAACTGCTCTTGATTTGGTACTAATTATCAATAATTCATTTTCTTCTCTGTTCAATTTTAATAATCGGTCTAAGTTTTGTTCACTATCCTTTCTCGAGTTTTCTAGTGAAGGCAATAAATTTTCTACTAATTTTACACCAGTTTTAATATTTTGCTTCTTAATTTGATTTATATTTTTTTCTAAATCGATAATAATTTTTAAGAATTTATCCAAGACTGTCTTTTTTTGTAAAGATATCTTTTTTAGCTCGTTTTGAATAAATTCTTGATATTTTTCTTTTTTATCTTCTTTTTTAGGTTCATCTACAAATTTAACAGTGGATTTAATTTCACGAAATTTCGATTGGATCGTGCTCAAATTTACTAACTGATTTCGAAGCTCATTCTCATTCTTTCCTATTTTTGCCATAAACTCTGAAGTAGAATTCTCCGGTACTATATCTGGAGTTAGAATTTCTGCTTTTTTTAAATATGTATAAATTAATAATTCTATACAATTTTTGACATTTACATTAGATTTTGCTGATATTATTGAAAAGCGTGCATTTTCACCCAAAAAATCTTTTATAGCTCTTTTAAAACGGGCATTTAATGAGAGTTTATCTAGCTTATTACCAACAATAAGGGTTAAAGGCTCTTCAGAATATTTTATTAATTTATCTAAAAAGTTTTTTTTATGTGTTTTTAGTGTTTTTTCCGGTTGTGTTAAATCAAATATCAAAAGAGCAAGGTCAACATCAGTAAAAAATGCGGGGTTAATGTTAGGATTAATGTTTCTATTTCCTCCAACATCCCAAATATTTATTTTAAAAACTACTCCAGTTTTTTCTAAAGAATAATCTTTTTTAGTAATTTTACTGTTAAACGTAGGTGAGTAATCATTAGGAACTTCTTTTTCAAAGAAGGCGTTGACAAGAGATGTTTTCCCTACGCCCCCATCTCCATAGACACCAAGCTTTAGAAGGACATCCCTAATCAATGTGATAACCGCCTAGTAAAAATAAAAAATCAATTTTAGAAAAACTCTTAATCTTTATTTAAAAACTCGTCAAAAGCAACTTAATTCTTAAATTCTTAACTTGGAATTTATATTTAAATTTATTGAGAAAACTAGGTCACCAATAAAAAAATCTAATTATATTAAGTCAAAACTGTTTTTTTAAATTAAATAGATATCTAGTGAGAGTATTTTTAAATCTATAAATTAACCTCATTTTTAAAAAATTTAAATCTTATTCCGACTAAATTTCTAGATATCTTAATTTAAATTTTGTCGCAAAAATGGAAAAACCAGCTTCGAGTTAATATGAAATCTAATAAATGTTTAAAGTTTCGTATTAGTTCTTTTAGAATTGGATTCCACAGAATGAATTAGGGTTTATAATCAGTGAAAATTATAGATAGTATGCTTCAGATGAACCAAAACATTTAAATTGGGTTTAAGATTATTAATCATAAAACATCGAGGAAAACAATTGATTGTTCTAAAATATAAAAATTATAATTCATTTGCCCAAATGCAAATTACAGATTATATATTTAAGGTAAAAAAACAGATATTTGTGATGAGAATCGCGAAAGATTACAGGACAGCGATGAAACTTATAAATAGCGTCCCTCGAAAACCAAAGCAAAAGCGTGGTAGAAAGAAAGATATTACAAAATTATTCTATAAAATCGACCATTTTATTAAAAAGGGTGATTTATCAGCGATCAAACCTCAATATCTTAGGAGATTTCGAGATGTAGCGGTTGTACCCGAGTCAGAGATAACTTATAAAGGAATTAGTCAGGTTGAAAAATTGATGCTGAAAGCACTTCCTGGGTTTACTGGTTTTTTCGAACACATCATAACTTGTAATAACTTCTCTTATTTTGATGACTTACAAGGAAAATTAGAAGCAAAAGGGATTTCTTTTAGAGATCGATTCTTACACGATATAATCATTATTGAACTGTCCCGTATTCATATAGGAATTGATAATTACACGTCCTACATGAATGCAATTAGATATTTTCAAGCTAATTACCTTAAAACCGTGCTTCACGACCCGTACTACTTTCCTGATGTAGCTATAGTAAGTCATGCATTAAGAGTCATTCCCTTAGAAGCATTAAGGCAGTTTTTCCTTGAATTGCTTGAAGAAACCTATGAGTTCAAGATAGCAAAAAATAGGATACTGATTTGGGATGCACAATTCGTTCATTCTAATAGTAGCGATCAATTCAACAAGGAAAAAGGCTCTTATAACGATCCGGATGCGGGATTTTGTAAACATCAAGGAAAAAGCTATGGTGTGGGATATAAAGTGTCTACAATTTACGCCTATTGCGGCAATCGTTCCGTTCCAATCTATTGTGAATTATTTCCGGGCAATACAGACGAATACACGGTTTTTAAAGTGACATTTAAGCATTTTTTTGCATTAGATTTCGAGAGCCCCTTGATAATTCTAGCTGACGCTGGTCCATATTCCATCGAGATTTTAAAGTGGATTTTTGAAATGGGTACAATTCCTTTGATAAATTCAAAAAAGTCCATAAAAAATCAAAATATAATGAAACTCAACGATAATTTCTACGTTAATATGGATTTTATTCCTTCTGATTGGACAAAGGAAGATTTAATCCTAATGATGAATATTAGATCTGAAATTGAGCGCCAATTTTCTCATAATATAGTCGTATATCACGCTAGACGAGCAAACGTGCGTGGGTTAGAAATGGTTTCAAAGCATCGTTATTTAATTTTGATATTAGATCTTCTCAAGATTAATACGGCTTATAAACTTGGAAGGCCTGACATGATTGGGAAAACTCGCGTCTTTACAATGACAAAAGGTGTTGATTTTTATTCAATATTTCCTGAAATTGCGAAAGAAGATGGGTTTCATATCCTTTTACCGGAATATTCGCGAAATCCGACATTTTTAAGAATGGGATAATCACGATTTTAGTCGGAGTAAAATTTAAAATCTTTTAAAATGAGGTTAATTTATAGATTTAAAAATACTCTCAAGTAATCGTTTATAAATTGATAAAAAGTTTATTTATGTTTAAGATTTTACTCTCTCAATCATATTAAAACTAAATTTATAAAGAATAAGTGAAAATTTTATGGTATTAAGAACTAAAATTACTGAGATGCTTGGAATTCAAAGTCCAATAATTTCTGCTCCAATGGGCCCTTTTTACACGAGAGAATTAGCCCTAGCAGTGTCCGAAGCGGGTGGATTAGGAGTTTTAAGCCATACTAATCTATTTGGAAAAAATAGTTTGGAAGAAATGAAAAAAGATATGCAATACATGGTTGAGCACACAGATAAATCCTTTGGGTTCAATATAAGAACAGCTCGTTTACAACTTGATGCTCCAAGACTCTGTCGTGGCATTTCAACATATATAATGGAAAATCAAAAAATAAAAGATCAATGTACATATGCCATTACTAGTGCAGGTTCAGCGAAAACACTTCCAAAGACAAAACAGTACCAAAGACTAAAGGAAAGTGGATCAAATATTAAACATTTTCATGTTGCTCCTGCATTATGGCTAACGGATAAATGTATTGATGCAGGAGTAGATGGTATTGTCGTAACGGGATGGGAAGGGGGAGGACACCAAAGTTATGAGAAAGTTAGCAGTTTAGTTTTATTACAGCAGGTTAAGCAGAAATATCCTGAAATACCTATAATAGCTTGTGGTGGATTTGCATCCGGTGAAGGTTTAGCCTCTGCTTTAGCTATTGGAGCAGGAGCCATTGCGATGGGATCCAGATTCATTGCATCAATAGAGAGTGAGTTTCACGATAAATATAAAAAAATTGTACCCTCCGCAAAATCTAGCGATACTATGTGGGTGACTGGTGTACTTGGACCTATAAGGCTATGGAAAAACAATTATTCATTACACCATAGTGTGGTAACAAGTAAAGAAGAAAAGATGGCATTAGAAGCTCAGATAACCCCAAGGATGGTAATGGAAGATCAGAAACATTATGAAATGACATATGAAGGAGTTATTGAAGATGGAGCAGTTCTTTTAGGACAAAGTATCGGGATTATTAATTCTATAGACTATGTCCAAGAAATAATTGATATTATTGTTAAAGAAGCAGAAAAAAGATTAAGAGAAGCAAACTCCTATATAATTTAACTTTTTAATATTTATAAAGAAATTTTATTAGATACTAGTGTTTTTCTTCACATACACACTCCGAGGTACTTAATATCAATACTCCACAAGGACTAGCTTTAGGATGTTCATATTTCTCGCAGATTTTATTTATTGTATCACAAGAAAGCAGCAAGC
>CAZRBD010000234.1:0-4672 GCA_964598265.1 uncultured archaeon | reverse complement strand
CAACATGCATATTACCAGTAAAAGGTTCAAAAGCTACTCCGTCATTTGGAGATCCTAAATTAGCAAAGAAACAAAAGAAACAAAAGAAAGCTGAAGCAAAAGAAAAAAAAGAAAGCTGAAACAAAAGCAAAAGCATCTGGAAGTGAAAGTGGCGGAAGCTAGATAAATAATCTTGGAGTAGATTTTATTAAATAGTTAAAGGGACCGATTTTTTAAACAAATTTTTCATTATTTTTTCTATCTTTTTTTACAATAACTAACAGAATAACAGATGTGTTTGAGTTAGGCGAATTTATTAATTCTTTTAAATGTATTTCTATATATATTGAAAAAATTGTTTAATCTTTTGCTTTAATAGTTAAAAAATTAAAAAAAATTAGTAATTTAAAGATAAAAGTAAAAACTTACAATGCCTAGGATAAATGCTAAAATTGCCCATAAGTATCTCATATGCCTTGCATAATTACGAATTCTACGACCTGATTCTGTTTCTATCGTATCTACCTGCAAGTATGGGATTGGCCCTCTTCGATACCATCCTTTAATTCTTACTCTTTGTCCGATTAATTTCCTCACTCTGGTAAAAGAATGGATCAGATCAACTATACCTATTCCAAATCGATAATCAATGAACATTAAGCCTGTTTCATCCTGAAAATACATATCTTCGCTGAAGTGATATCCCGGTATTCCCTTTCCTATGATTCTTCCCTCAATAATTGCGGGAACTGTTCTTATTGGAGATACTTTTATATTGGTAACGAGTTCAACCACTTTTCGCTCTTCAAACCCTGTCTTGTACATGTATCTTGTTTTGATTATCGAGCCGAAACCGATTATATAAAAACCGATTGCCCAAAAGAGGAAAATAGTCTTAAGATTTAAAAAACTTACATTCAAAATCCCAAGAACCCAAAAAATTGTTATTCCAAGTAAGACAATAAATATTAGAGTAGGTAACACTTTAATAAAAACATCCGAAAGAAATTCATCGAGCATTGATTTTCCTGCTTGTGCTTCTTTAATTTCTCTTGCTTGAGAAAAATCAATCGTAGGTTCAACACCGTAAAGTTCACATTGTTGATTAAGTCTAAGAATCCTTTTTGCTGGTAATGGATGAGTAGAACGAAATTGATAATATTTTGCCCAAGGGTTATACAAATCCCATGCTGCTGCTGCCTGAACTGCTGCCATAGAAAACTTTCCTGAGGATCCAACACTTATAACGCCTAAGCCTCTTGCAGCGCTTGGATCAAAAATTCCTAGACCCCCTAGTGCCCTTACACGTGATTTTTGTAGCACTTCAATATTCTTATCTATCATTAATCCATACGCAATCTTAACAAGAGCCGTTGCGAGTGCATTGGGATCTTCCAAAACCTGAGCACTGTGTTCATCAGCATAATATTCCCGAATTCTGCTAATGATGAGTGATATAAAATGCCCAATATAATATGCGATAAAAGACAAAACTGCTACCGCGATTAATGCTACTCTCATGGCATTTGCTTCATCACTGGTTTTTCTTGCTCTGAAATAAGAAGCATAGAAAGCCCACCTCGCCACAGTTAACAAAACTAGAGGAATCGCAAACGCCACAGTCATTATTATAAAATCAGAATGTATCACATGTCCTAATTCATGAGCAAATACAGCATTCTGTTCTTTCTTATTGAGATGTTTTAAAATTCCATCTGTTAAGATTACACGTGCCGAATTTTTTGTCCATCCGTACGTAAAGGCTGAGGGATTTAAATCATGAATTAAACCGAGTCTTGGCATCTTGATGCCATGATAATTGACTACTTTATCAAGGCTTTCAGCCATATATGGAAAGCGTTGAGCGAACTCTTCGTAGGGGATCCAGTCAATATTATACAGCCACCCTATTATAAGTGGACTTATTCCGTATTGAAATAATACTATTAAAAGTGTAAACCCAATCATCATAAGTAATCCGAATAAACCCCCTGGTAGAAACCAAACGCCTATAACAAACACAACAACATACATTAATGCAAACAAAGCAGTTATCGCAAGTCCCGAAGCTATTTTTAAACCTATCGTTTTTCACCTTATTATTAATATTTTTTTTTTAGAAAATTTTGAAAAAATGAGAAATTTATTCTCATGAGATCTTAGTGATCTACCTAAAAAAACCTTAGCATCATAAAAAAAAAATAGTCCCAAAAATCCGTCCATACCTAATTCCCCTATTTCTAAAGATTAAAAATGAAAACTACAAAACGTGATATCGATAATGAAACCTCTGAATATAGATCTGAAATTACTTTTGGTAACACTTTCACTAATATTATTATTTATTATTTCTATTCATCTAAAAGAATGAAGATCATATGTATGACGTAATGTAATATTTATAGTATAAAAATAAGAAAAAAAAAGGTTATAGTTTGCGTTTTATATGTACGATAAGATATATTATTCCTAATATACTAATTACTAAGTAAAAATTGCTAAAAGGGATGCTAAATCCTGAAGGAGTTTGAAGAACCTGAGGTACATAAGGAACTTGAACCTCAACGGAAATACAATTTGATAGAATAGATCCAAACTCATTCACGGCTTCAATAACGATGAAATAGGTTCCATTTGTGTATCCGGTTAGAATCAATGAAGGTATAGTTAGACCCTCTTGTATTAAGGTAACACTTGAGTTAATTTCCGAAATGTAGCTAGAATGGTTTGGATTAATGAAAAAATACCAAGTAGTAATATTGAAACTAGCAAAATTGACATTTTTGTTTTTCTATGTTTCATCGTTTCACCAAATATTAATTTAGATTTATATTATTATTCAAATATTTAAATCTTGACACTAAAAGTTAAAACTTTATTAAATTTCAAACTGAAAACAAAAAATCAAGGTGTAGGCATCAAAAATGAGAAAGGCAAATGAACGTTCATTTTCTTTTCTCTGTATTCTTTAGTTCTATTATCTAAAAGTTAAAAACAATATAAATATTATTTAATATAGGATCTATTCATTTAAAGGTATTAGTCAATTATGTATGATGTTATAATCATTGGTGCTGGAGTAAGTGGGGCTACATTTGCTTCAAAAATTTCAAAATATGCTAAAACGCTTTTAGTTGAAGCACAAGACTATGATAAAAATATACCAAAAAGGACAAATATATTTCCGGAACATAATAAACCTTTTATCCAGGAAGAAATCGATTGGGAAAATAGAACGATATTCCCTACTACCCATACTACTTCAAATTATATGAGTGATGAACATAATGGTGTTATTGATTCCACTGAATTTGGAATTCCGTTAGGAAATGTAAGCTATACAGAAAAGCTCATAGATGAATTAATCAATAATTTGAAACAACAAGGAGGAAGTTTTCATTCTAATGAGAAAATTTCACAGATTAATCGTCATGGCGATCATTTAGAATTAATCAATAATAAAGGAGAATTATACTCTACAAGGTTATTAATTCTAGCAACTGGTTCACGAGGTTTTGAATTGCAACGATCTCTAGGGTTTGAAGTCCCTGATTCTTATACTGGAACCTACATTCATTTATATGGTTCTGAAGATAAAATTAATGAGAACTTAGAGTTTAACTACACTTTTCACATCAATCCCAAAATTTCACGGAATGGTCCTTTTTTCTTCAATAAAGGGATAGACAGAATATCTGCGGGATATTTAGGTGAGAGAAACCAATCAAAAGAGGAAATAATTTCCAAATTAAAGAGAATATTAAAAAATTATAAACCAATCCAACCTATTGTAGATGGATTATCATACAATATCTCAGACGCGGTTGTAGGGGAGATCTCGAAACACCCTATTAAAAAATTCTCAAACGATAGAGTTCTTCTTCTTGGAGAAGCAGCTGGAATAGTCACAGCATTCTTTTATGAAGGTTTACTACCTGGGGTTGCATGTGCGGATATCGCCGCAAAAACTTTAAAACCTTTGATTGAACAAGGGAGCACCTATGGCAGAATAGAATTACAGAAATATGATTCAGAGGTCAAACGTATATTATTTACATATTTAAGAAATGGGAAAGCCCTTGAATATTTAATGTACAACGATAGTTCTTATGTAAAATCTTTATGGCGTCTCTACACAGAATTGCTCAATGAAAATAGAACTGCGAGAAAATATATTTATTTAGCATATATAAATCATGATTTAGCTAACCATAAAGTAAAAAATGATCGCTATGTGGGAGAAAAACTTTTTGGAAAGCTTCCAGCTCTTTCAAAACTTACTCTAAGTCCTAAATTTATTAAAGCGATGTTGTTATAGTTGTATATTATAGGTGATATCACATTCTTAATACTACGAAAAAAGTATATAGCCTTTTGGATTTATATATTCGATTAAGGTTTCATCAACTTTTTTTTCCATAAATTTCTCATTTAATTTTCCAAGTAAGGTGTCTCTATTTTCATCACTCTCTACAACTTTTTCTTCGCGAACTGCTACAAATTTGCCTTCATATAAATTTTGGAGTTCATTATAGTTCTTATGAAACCAAATCTTACTTTTATTAAGAATTTTAGCAATTCCGGTTAAACTTTCTTCATCAACTCCAAACTCACTAAGCACACCCATAGAATAACACAAATTTTTTTTAAGAATTTATAAATTTCTTTATTGTAATATCTTCAATAATTCTAT
>CAZRBD010000233.1:0-4752 GCA_964598265.1 uncultured archaeon | reverse complement strand
AGAAATTAGAAGTCTGGCTGATACTAATGAATTATAATAAATGGAAAAAATTTAAGCATATTAAACTTAAGCCGAACAATCCTGATGATATGGTAACAAAAAACTTTGCAAATAAGATAAATCATCTACCTAAAGAGGTAAGAGCGTATTCAATAGCCCAATTGTATAAGAGTCCGTCAGGATTTATTATAAAACATTATCTATTGGGAATGGTTGCTAACGATATACATCCTGAATTACGTAAAATTGTAAAGTTATGGAAGATACCTAAATCAGAAATGTTCAGATATGTACATGAATTAATTGAAGATGGTATGATTGAACAGCCTCAAAATTATACGAAATCTGAAGCTCCAAAGGTCTTTAATACCATTAATTTTTATTATCGGCTCAATTTATTACAAAAATTAAAAAATAAATCAAAAATAGTTGAGTTAGTAAAAAAATATATTCGCACAGGAATAAAATACAATGACGCTAAATTCTGTTGCAAAAATTGTGGAAATTTTCCAAGTGAAGTTGAAATTGAAAGTGTAATAGTAGAATATGATAAAGATGGGAAAGTATCTTTTAACTTAGGTCCTTGTAAAGATTTCTAACTACTGAAGAAGGGTTTTTGAAAGATTTACTACCAATTAAAAGAGTTTATAGAACAATGAAAACTTCTTCATCTTCCCTAAAAACAAAGGTAATGAAATTATATTTATTATCTCCTTCAATAGCTTCAAAGATAGTGGTATTGATCTCTTCAATATTCTTTATTTAGAAAGGAAAATAAATATTTAAAGCTATCTTTACTTGGTATGAGTCATACCAAGAGTAAGGGTAGCAACACCTCTGGAGTCTTTTTAAAGCCTCTGAATCCATTTATACCTAAAGGTTTCAGAATTTTATTTTTAACCTGATAATATAAAGTACTTGATTCAATATCTAAGTATTTGCCTATTTCGCTGTAATCAACTGATTTTATGCCTAATTTTATCAATGTGAGAACAGAAACCACTCCTGTTAAGATATTATCTGTAGTATTATTGATACTGAACCAAAATTTTTCCAATAGGAAACCAGAGACTTGTACGAATTCGGAATCTAACTGAAAATGAGCTTTTAGGTTAGATATCTTTTTATGGACTATCTTTTTGCGATCCCTTGAAACATACTCAGGACAATGCTTCACCACTTCTTGAAGACAATTTCTAAATTGTTTTTGGGAAAGGACTGAAGAGTCTATAATCTCTTTTGAACGGATTTGGAGCCCGTTTATTTTAAGGACAATATAAATAACTACAGGCATAAGCCTTATAGCTTTTTTATAATGAACACCCACGCGAATCCATAACTTACTATATAAATTAAAGATCTCATTACGAATCTTATTACTAATCTTTCGATTTAATCCTTTAACGATTTTTTTAAAGGACTGAGGGGAAGAATCTTTGAAAAAAGAATCTAGCCTGGCTGTTGAGATTCCTGTTTTTAATGAGATTTGATCCATGTTATAACCTTTATCTTTTAACACTACAATTGTTCTCGCGGTTTCTTTGGAAATCATCTTGAATAAATGGTATTTATCGTATTTTTCTCCAAATTCTTCCAATAGAAGATCCATTATAGTGGAATATGCAAGATTCGTCTGTTCTGCTATTTGTTTTATTGTATTGAATTGTATCCTTAATTTTACAATTCTTTCTTTTAAACTGGGAGCGATTGGTGATACCCTTTTCTTCTTAGGTTTAAAACCCTTTAGGACAACTTGAGAATCAGTAAACGTCATATTATTTGGTTCCTTTATTTTTAACAATAAAATAAATTAGGAATATTTAAAGAAAAATTATAATTTTCAAATTTTCCGATTTATTTTTATCATTATTTTTAGCATTAACTTGGAGAGACTCAACTAATTAATCCATGTGCTTAGAAGCATTGCTTTTAATATCATGTCCACATTTTTCACAATAAAAAGTTTTAATATTTTCATGTTTAATTTCCATTATCTAATAGGTTAATTCAAAGAGGATATTCATGAAGAAAATTATCTCAATAATATCTAATATTTTTGTAATAATGGAATTCTTTCTTTTATGAATATTTTTTATAAGATAAAGGATTATCTAAAAATATAAAAGAAATTCAGGTTGATAATATGGAGACATATGATGATATTGTTCATTTTAATTATTTAGATTTGGAAGAATGGAAAAATTATGCCAAAACATATTTAGTACCTCTCCAAAAAAATGCTTTACTTTTATCGGAATTTAGAAGTTTTTTACTCAAAAAAACAACTAATAACTTAAAGGAGTTTTTTAATAACAATGAAAGTATTAGAAAAATACTTTTAGGTGGAATTAATGAACAAGGGCATTATGAACCTAATAGTTTAGCTGAAATCATTAAAAAAACTTTAGGTATTAAAATTATGCGACGTGAATATATTTATCATAAAAGACTAGGTAATGACCCTTTTGATAAAGGAGTGAAATGTAAGTCTAAGAAAACTCTTTTCGGGCATTTTATCAAACAAATTAAAATGGAAACAACAAAAATTCTTACATCTCTTTCAATTGAAACTTCTACTATTAATTCTGGAGAGATTGTTGAGATCTTTAATAATCCCGAGAAAATACTAGATATTATAAAAGGAATTTATAAAAAAATCATAAGCTTTTCAGCTAATTATAAACAACAAACATTTTTAATTATAAATATTTAAATTTTCCTTATGTTTTTTTAAATGAATTATCTTTTTAAGTTAAAATCTAATTTCGATATCTTAAAAGATATTTTAGGATTAAAAGAATCTTTTATTCCATCAATAAAAGATGAAGATAAAGAAAGATTGACAATATGGGGCTATGCTGATGGAGGATTAGCTGAAAAGATTTTTTCTTTGCAAAATTTATTCGAATTATATCTTGATTTTTCAGATTCCTTTATTGCAATACCTGGAATGGATGAGATGATGAGCAGAGAGAATTTTACATCTATTATAAATATGGTAATAAAAGATCCAATAAATCTTGCTGTGGATTATATAAAAAAAATAGAAGAAGAGATTACATTACCATATTCCCTTGAATTTCAACCTTATCGAATTAACATTTCGGGATATAATAAAAACTTACAGCTTATCTTAATAAATCAGAAAATCGTAAAAGTTACCAACGGTTATTCACCAAAAACTAGGTATGCTTTTTATTTGGAGCGTCCTAAAATACATATTAGTGAATTTATAGAAACAATCGCACCTTTTTTATTCTTGGGAGTTGCTGAATTATTTTAAATTGAATCTATACACTATCCAAAAATATTAGAATCAGGAGAACGGGGAAAATCAAGGTTCTTAGAATTTAGAAATCAATGGAGTTGATTTTAATAAGTAAAATAGAATCTAAAGAGGAAGAAAAAGATTTAGAGGAAGATGAAAAAGAATATGAGAAAGATAAAAAAGATAACGAGAGTTTAAAGAAAAAAAAAACTGATAAAGAAAAACCTGTAAAAAACATTAAACATGAATTTATAGATACTACTTCTTCAGAGGATAAATTTGAAATAAATGAAGATCCTCCAATTGTAGGACCTAAGAAAAAAGATTTAAGAATTCCAATGATAAAATTATTTAATCCTTCAATTCAACTGATTAAAAAAAAAATAAACATCAATATTCAAGAAATCAAGAAAAGAATAAAAAGAACAGTTCCTACTATAATAAAAATAGAGAAACGCATTTCAGATTCTTATAAACAATCAAAAATTAATTATAATATACCTATAATCGAAAAAACAGATAGAAAATCTTTAATCCCTCTTATTTTAAAGACTGAAGTAAAATTTGACGAAAATCAGTTAGTTTTAAACGATCAGGTTCCAAAAATTGAAATTATAGATATACAAAAAACATTTGATACTGAAAAGGATAAAATTAAGGAAAGCCAATCTCCTATTCAGATAGAACAAATTGAGTATACATTGGTGAAACATGAAGAAGTTAATGATGAAGATATTGGAAAAATAAAAAAGGAAATGGTTAAAAATGTTTTTGGAATAAATTCAAGAAAATTAAGCCGTAAACCAATAATAATTCTACTTAAAGATCAAAAGAGTGCTTTTATTGGATCATTGGAAGAAATTCTTCTTAGAATTTACAGAGAAATCAAAGGTGGATTTCCTAAGCCTAGAAAAATTACTAAAATTGAAAAATTTATACGTGAATTAGAACGGTTTATGAAAGCTGAAGATAAAATATTTACGGTTGATTTCCAAAAGAATGATTATAAAGAAATAGAAGATTGGGACATTATACGAGATGTTTTAGCTCAATTATATTCTCAAGATTTGGGATTTATTATATTTAAAAATCTTGACCTAAATCCAGATCAATATATTCCAAGAGATCATAAAATTAAAATATTAAGTTTTGAACCGAATGATATATTAAGTGAGGATCTTGAAGCTCAAAAGGAGCTATGCCGAATTATATGGGGATTAATTACGCTAAAGGAAAGCGATTTTGATTATTACATACTTAATAATGAATTAACTTTTGATAATATTTTCAATATGGCAAAAGAAAAATATGAAAAGTATTTTAATAAAATTCAAGAACCTTTCCTAACGATTACAAGGAGATCAAAAGGTGGGAGAGAATCTGAAGATGTTCATTTTAACTTAAAGTTATTTATTACAAGATACTTATCGAATTGTTTAGGATTTTATAAAATAGAAGATTTACCAAAAATCTTAGAATATATT
>CAZRBD010000232.1:0-4806 GCA_964598265.1 uncultured archaeon | reverse complement strand
GGAAGGCATGTAATCTTATTCCAACTCAAATTTAATTCTTTGAGAGAATTTAAATTTCCAAATGTATCTGGTAATGAAGTTAATTGATTAGATGACATGAACAATTCTTCTAATGTTTCTAATTCTGTTATAACTTCTGGAAAATGAGTGAATTTATTATCTTGAAGCATTAAAGTGTGGAGTGTTCTTAAGTTTGTTAACGAATTAGGAAGATTTGTGAGTTTTCCGTTATATATTGATAACATTTTAAGATTAGCTAGATTACCAATCGATTCAGGGAGACTTTCTATTTCTGTAGAGCTAAAGTTTATCGTTTCGATGGATTTAAGTTTTGTAATTGCTCTTGGGAATGTAGGAAAGGGATATTTATGTAATGTTATATGTTTAACTCGATGATTTTCAGCAATAAATTGTAATGGGACGAACATATCAAATGCCTCAGGTCTAGAAGTAGATTTTACACCTATTTCAGATTCAATTTCTTTAACAATGTTCACTTCGGATTCCAATAATTGACTTTTTCTAAATAAAACTACTTTATCAGGAATTTTTAAATACACCTCTCATCAATTTACTTTTAGATTTTCAAAATTTATGATATATTATTAATATCTTTTATCTATTTTATGGCTTATCTTGGGTTCAAAACTTTACTCTGTTAATAAACGTGATTTGGCTTTTAGTGTCAAAAATATAAAAAGATTACATCACACTATTATTTTCATGAGGGAAGAACCATCGATTTTTTGATCCTTCTTTTAGTATCGTTAGAAAAAGTTAAAGTTGAGGAACCAGCAAAAAAGAAATAAACTTTAATAAATCAAATTAGCTTTTCTCCTATTTCACATGTCGTCCTCTATAAATGGAGCAAATTTTTCATTATCTACATCGATAAAATCCTTAAATTCCTCATAGATCTCTTTAAGTGTCATCTCTTTTTTTTTAATTAATTGTTGTTTATTCTTTTGAACAGTTTTTTTTTGGGAATTCATTAATTCAATACCTCTTTGTTTTTTGTTATAATTTATTCTCTTTTTAGGTTTATATTCAACATAATTACCCTCTAAGATTAAATTCTCAAAAAGTTCTTCCTCTGTTTCTTTGAACCTGCTTGAAATAATCTCCTGTTCATCTTTATTTTGATTTTCCAATTCAAAATCTACTCTTTGATACCCTCGGACTTTAAAATGTTTGTCAACAAAAGCCTGAAATTGATGGGCACATACTAACCCTCTGGCTATTGACATTGTAGTAATTTGTTTTGCTTTTTTTATGACAGATTTAGGAACCTCTAAACCTTTTTTTGCCTTACACACAGGGCAGATAAATAGAACCTTTTTTTCCTCAAAAGAAGTGTTTATTTCTATATTGTTTTCAAGATCTGGAATTTCCATGAAACCACCTTACAGAAATTATCTGAATATATAAATAAAAACTCCTATATTCTGCCTTAAAAATTATAAGACTGTAAAGAATTAATTAAAAGAAGCAAAATTCACGCATTTTTTGCATCAAAAGGGATATTCATATTGCTTTTATCTAATTCAAAAACAATTTCTAAATTAGATATCATTTTACTTTCTATTTTAAAAGAATGCTTACCCTCAGTTAATTTTTCTAAAGAATCTTCATCTATTTTTAGCAAAAGACTAATACTCTCGCCTAAAGCAATGGTTCTCCCACTTAACTTACCTTCTTTAATGTCATTAAAATTAAATGGTTCTCCATTATGATAGACTAATATTCGATTCTGAATTGTATCTAAATTGACGTTCCCCATAGAGAAATTTAAAGGCTGCTCATCAAGCAATACTTTTCCGTATTGAGCCAAATCAAACTCTTCCGTGTTAAAATCATTTAAATTAAAGTTTCCAAATTCGAATTTTTTCGGGATTACAAAAGGCATGATTAAATTTAAGACCTTTATTTGAATTGAATCTGCTTTTCCATCTCCAGTTGTATCAACTGTAAACACACATTTCTTAGGTGGAAACAGTTTCTTAATCATTACTTTAAATAAAGATAAATCAAATGGGATACATCATCACCCTATAATTTTGACTTTAATTTTTATATAAAGTATTGAATTAAAAACTTTCCTCAAATTCTTAATAAAGAATTTCTTAAATTTGGTTTTCTATTTCAGAAATCTTAACAGGGCGATTTTCTTCATATGATTTCTGGACTGCTTTTGCCACTAAAACAGTTTGGTAACCATCATCCCCGTTTGGTGAAGGTTCTTTATTATCACGTACACAGTCAATGAAATATTGTAATTCTGCAGCATACGACTTCATGTATCTTTCTAGGAAGAAGTAAGGTATGTTATCTTTTTTAATGTTTTCAGCAGTAAATATACGTACTGTATTTGAGGGTTCATTACCTGCTATAGCACATCCTTTTGAACCAAATACTTCAACACGTTGGTCATATCCATATACGGCTTGACGTGAGTTATCAATCATACCTATTGCTCCACTTTTAAGCTTCAAAATAATAGCCGCAGTATCTATATCTCCCGCCTTACCTATTTCAGGATCAATAAGAACTGCTCCAACCGCATAGACCTCATAAACTTCACTTCCCCCTTGAAAGCAAACCATATCCCAGTCGTGAATTGTCATATCTATAAACATTCCTCCCGAAGTCTTGACATATTCGATTGGAGGCGTAACAGGATCACGTGCTGTGACTTTAATAATATGAGGATCGCCTATTTGACCTGATTTAACAATCTCTCTAACTCTTTTGAAATTTATATCAAAACGGCGGTTAAATCCTATCATAAGTTTTATTCCTTCTTCTTTAACAATTTTTAGGGTTTCTCTTATTCGTTTTAAATCTGTATCAATAGGTTTTTCACAAAAAACGTCTTTTTTTGCTTTGGCCGCTTCCTTAATGAATTTTATATGTGTGTCTGTAGATGATGCGATTACTACTACTTCAATTTCGGGGTCACCAAAAATCTCACTTGCATCATTGGTGAGTTTTTTAACTCCAATTTCTTCAGCCCAATCTCTCATTTTATCGTCTATATTAATATCAGCTACTACTTTTAACTCTAAATCTGGAATGTTAAGTAAAATATTTCGTATATGTATTTTTCCCATTCTTCCGGCACCGATAACTCCAACTGTATACTTATTCATTATTATCTTACACCAACTAATTTTAATTATGTTTATTTATAATATGGTAAAAGACGAGTAACTTTGAAACTCCTAATTTAGAAATTAGTATTTACATTTTTTTATATTTTTATTCTTTAATAATTTTTAATGAAAGATATAAATTAATAAAGAGTGAAGTTTGAATTACTAAATAAAATTATTAAAAAAAAAAATTGATATTATGAGTGAAACAGAACAGCAAAAGAAACCTTTACGATTGAAAGTCGCCTTTGCATTAGGAGAGGTAGGGGATAATATGGCTTTAAACACATTTTCATTTTTAGTCTTTACTTTTTACTTTGTAGTTGTGAGAATCCCTACTCCAATGATGATATTAGGTTTTATACTCTGGGCTTTATGGAATGCAATCAATGATCCTTTAATTGGCTATTTATCTGATAGAACTAAAAGTAAGTGGGGGCGTAGGATTCCATGGATGATAGGTGCTACAATACCTCTTGGAGTTCTTATGGTCTTATTGTTTTTTCCAATGACAACTTATGATCAATCACAATCAGTTTTTACCTACTTCATAATAATTCTAATTCTTTTTGATATCTCTTATACCTCATTTAATTTGAATTATAATGCAATCTTTTCTGAAATGTTTGTAGACATGAAAGAACGCAGTAAAACCGGGAGAATACGTATAATCTTCGCTCTATTAGCCACAATGCTTGCTTTAGTATTGCCTACATTTGTTATTGAAGATATTACTAATCAAGATCCAATTACATATCCAAATACAATGGCTCAATACCAAATTATTGGAATCGTAGCTGCAATCATTATAATTACTTTCTATTTAATCATGCTTAAATGGGGTGTAAAAGACCCAAAATATATATCTAAAGATGCAGAGACTAGTTTTTCTTTTATAAAAACCATGAAATCTACATTTCAACACAAATCCTTTCTGATATTTCTAATCCCTGCTCTTGGTACCTGGCTTGTAATAAATATTTTACCTACCTTAGCACCGCTTTTTTTTACATTTGCCGTAGGGATTACTGATACAGAATTAATTGGGATTCTGTTATTAGTAATGTTTCTTGTTTCTGCAGCTTCTACTCCTTTATGGGAGAGAATAAGAGTTAAGAAAGGTGCGAGAATGAGTGGGATGATTGGAATTGCTGTGTGGACAGTTTCGTTGGTTTTTTTTGCTTTCTCAGATAAATTTGAAATAGCATTGATTTTTATGATTTTCTTAGGATTTGGATTGGGAGGTGGACTATATTTCTATGATCAATGCATAGCAGAAATAATCGATGAGGACGAAATCACGAATGGAGTACGACGATCCGGTATCTATTATGCAGTACTTAATTTTTTCATTAGACTCTCAATGATCCTGAATTTCATAATTATTGGATTGGTTTTTTCTTCCACAGACTGGATGACCTATACTCCAAATCCAGGTGTGGATGTAATTCTGGGACTTCGTATATTAATGGGAATCTATCCAGCAATAGTTTTAGTGTTTTCTCTGATTGCCATGTACTTCTATCCTATTAAAGGAGAGAGGCTTAGAAATAACAGAAAAAAATTAAATGAGTTGCACGATAAAAAGAAAGGCAGTATAGCTTAACCTAAATTTACATTTTCTCTTTTTTATTTATTTTTTCAAGGAAATTAG
>CAZRBD010000231.1:0-4812 GCA_964598265.1 uncultured archaeon | reverse complement strand
CAAGATATTTCTTTTTAACCAAATTTCATCAAGGATATGACTGGAGAATAGATGAAAAGTTAAATTCTAGTAAAATAATAATCAATGAGAAGGATATCAACGATGTAGATGTAAATAGCTTTAGAAAACTAATCTGAGGGCTTTTATGAAAGAATTCAAGGAAATGATAGCTGATATTTTTCGCACATAAAAACATGAAAGGATTGAAATGATATTCTCACACTAGAATTTTTGGACTTCATATCAATAGATTTGATAACAAATCTATTTTTACAATTGATATAATAATAGGTACTGTCCAGAAAATGTGGGTGGTTTCTATCTACATCTATGTAGTTAAAAAAGATGAAAAAAAGTTCCATCTCCTCTTCAAACATAGACAGAACAAACGATATAGTTATTACTGGTATGGATACTTTAAAGAACTATTTGCTTTCTTTTTCTAAGTTTTTTTCCATAATGGTTTAATTTTCTTCCTAAAATGAATAAATAACTTTAAATGGGAGATATCTCAAGTTTTCCTTAAGCAATTTTTTAAATTCGCCTGAAACGGGTTTAAAACCGTTTAAAGTGTAATTACTAACGGAATAGTGATCGGGCATAACTTTTAACAGAAAGATCTTTAGGTTTTCTACATTCTCTAATTGATCGTTGATACCACTCAAAAACATGGTATAGATGCCCAGTTTACCTTTAAATCATTTTCTAAATTCGCGTATTCCATTTAAAACATCAATAGGATTCACATAATCAGGACATTTATTGATTTTTAAAAAATCGGTAGGATCAACACTATTTAAATTAATTGCAACCACATCGCATCCATAGAAATCTTTTCGAGTTTTTCTTTCCTCAAAGATAGCACAATTAAGATATATACCAATTTGCTGATTTGGATAACATTCTTTAATTAAATCTATAATTTTTTTAGAGTTAGTATGTTTAATTGAGTCACCAATTCCAAAACCAGAATCCCGTGTATGAGGTGTGGTAAGGACTATAAGATAGATTTTTATGAATTATTAGCAGTTTTTAAGCATTGTAGGTGAAAATTGAATAATTAAATCATTTTTTTTTAAGTTTTTTTTTCCAATCCATCTTAATGCCTCCTAGAAGCGAAAACTTCTAGGA
Organism: uncultured archaeon; assembly: GCA_964598265.1. Taxonomy (GTDB): domain Archaea; phylum Asgardarchaeota; class Lokiarchaeia; order Sigyniarchaeales; family SOKP01; genus Loki-b32. Next base: position 3,681 of record CAZRBD010000231.1, on the reverse strand, counting down.
GTGTTCAAATTCCTATAAATAAAATTAAAAGAAACTTCAACAATGACTTAAGCATGAAAATTTATAGGAATCCAAAGGATGGGAGAAAAATAATTGACATCCACGCGAAAAAAATGCTTAAAAACGTTGTAGAGCCAAGGATGTTCCGACCGGACCACATATAAACCCAGGTTGTAGTAAACTGTTGAATAATTGAAAAAATTATCCATCCAAATAGATAAAGCGAATTTTCTGGCATATAAAACAAATTAGCATATTTAAAAACCATAATCACACCTAAAAGGAAATTATCCATAAATATTCCTATAAAAACCATAGTAAAATATTCAGTAGACCGACTTGAAGTTTTTAAACATCCATGAACATTCCTAAAATAGAATTCCTTTATAAAAAAAAAGGGAAAGCAGATTAACGTTAATTCTATTATATTTACAATTTCATTAGTAGATATTTGAATATTTTTTACTGACCAATGCCAGCCTACAGCTAAAGCTGAAATTATTAATAGAGAAGAAATAATTCCATAGATTATTGACAATTTTGGATTCGCTAATGACATTTCCTTAATTTTTAAAGGAAAAATTTTAATAGAACGTTTTTTTCTAAATAAAACTAAGATTATATATATAAAAATCGTCCCAATTGCGTTCCCAATTAAAAGTATGATTTTTGAATTTGCTATAGAGGATGGTATAACCCCCTCCATTAATAATTCCACTAAAAATAAATATATTATAACACCTATTAGCGCTGCATATATCATGTAACATTTCATTAAGTAACCAATTGAAAACTCTCCAATGTCTTTCAATATCTCTCTTTCTGGATAAAAAGTTTTACGTTTAAAAAGATAATCACTAACATAAACGATAAGTATAAAAATAAGTGCAATGATACCAAACCAAGAAATATAAGAAAATATTTGAGAGATTGGTGCAGTTATAATAACATTACTTACTATCCCGGAGTTAAAAGCTTGTTCAAACCATTGAACAGTATGGTAAATAATCAAGGGATCCATTACTTCAAATAAATGTATAGATGAGCTCAAAACCATCATAGTACTATTTCCACTAGTCCAATTTCCATACCGCTCACCAAATTTTACATTTTCTCTTCCAGTATATCCCCTCAAGACACTAAGTAGATATTCTTCAGTTGCATAAGGTTCAATAATACTAACTGCTACTAAAAGATTTGAAATGCCTGTAATGTTGGTAGGAATATTTCCTATTGATACTGTTGCGTTAATTCGACTGGGGTTAAGCTCTGCTAATTCTATTGCCATTTGAGCGCCGTACGAATGCCCAACAAGTCCAATTTCAGTAATATATGGCAAAATATTTTCAAAATAATCAACTGCAGCTATCATATCAAACATAAAACCTCGACCAAAGATGCCACCAGAAGCCCCATGACCCTGAAAATCCAGATTTATTACAGTAAAACCAAATTTGGCAAGTTCAGAACTTAAAGGGTGAGTATGGAGTTTACTCCCGCTAAAATGATGACCAACAACTATCCCAGCATGGTTTTTTTCTCCTACTGGAGTGTATAACCATGCACTAATAAGTGTTCCATCTTCAGACTCAAGAGATAATGGTTTTATCGTGTATGAATTATATGAATCGGAAATAAAAACTAATATGACATGAGGTACAACCCCAATAAAAATAATTAATAGACTTAATAACAATCCGATCCTTTTTTTTTTATGAGAACTTATCCCTTTTATCCTTAACATTAAGCACTTCTACTCATAACTGAATAGTTAATCCAATTAATCTAACTAATATTTTTATTGATAATTTAAACATTTTTCTAAATGATAATTTCTATAATTATATTTCTTCTCTAAGATCCAAAAGAATTTTGAAGTTTAGAATTCATCCTTTCTATTTACTCTAAATTACAAGTCATTAGCGATATTGAAATTATATTTAATATGTTTTAGTTAAACTTCAAATATTGTTTGTGGTTCACAACATGTTCAACAATTGAAATTAAAGGAGAATAACGATGAATACAAGATTTATGTTGGTGATGTATCTTAACAGTTTCAAGAATTTAGATATTTTTTTATTTCTTACATTCTTTAGGTTTTTTAAATCAGTTGGATGATATGATGTCAGATTCACTTAAGAAATTAAAACCATCAAGGTTTAAACGAGAAATAATTCCTTTTATAATTATTTCGGTTATTACCATATCTTCTTTAATATATTTTTCATATCAAGATAGTACTGGTTCAATAATTTATTCGCCTGAAATTCCAATAATAAACATCGAACTTTCAAATGAGATATCTAATTCCTCACAACAATGTTTTATAAAATTTGAACCAATTTCTTTTGAATTCATGCAAACAAATTGGGCAAATCGGTATTTAGCTGCTGATTTAAGAAGAAGAAATTCTGACGGGGGATTTTCTTTTGAATTATACCAAAATGAGAACCTCTTTGATATTCGCGATGATGATGATTGGCTTCTCTTGCCTTCTGGAAATAATTTAGCTGCACTTAGGATAAAAATGGCTTTTGACGTTTATAACATGTTGAGAGAAAATAGTCCAAATTATAGGCTTCCTAATTCTAAACTTGTAGAAGTATATATAAATGGGAAATATCAAGGCTTTTATTTGCTTTCTGAGAGAATAGACCGAAAAATGATGAATTTAAATCAAGAAAATTTTGTTAATATTGAAGAAAATGATATTATTTTTAAGGCTTCAAATTGGGAAGGTGATTTTTACAATATTCCTAACAGTACTGATTCTCAATGGGATCAAATATTCCCAAATGCAATTAATTTTTCTCATGTACCCTTATACCTTACACAGTATATTCATAATGCATCAGAGGAAGATTTCTTCAATGAAGATAATGGTATTTTTACGATCTTTGATAAGAATTCAATAATCGATAACTTATTATTTGGATTATTCATAGGCCATGAGATTATTGAGGGATCTTCATTTTATCTAATAAACGACCATAAAATAGACCCCGGATTCTTTATTCTCCCTTGGAATTTTGAAAAAAGCTTTGGTTTTTATGAGCATGGTGTTATTCCATCAGATCTGTGGTTAAATGGAGAAAAAAATGAAATCAATTCTGTCATTTGGAGTAAACTGTATTATCGATTATTGTTTCCTAAGAATTCTTCAATAAATCAAAGATTTATAACAGAAATAAAAGATCGTTGGATTTATATTCGCACTAATCTTTGGAAATCGGATAAACTTATCACATATTTCAATAATCTCTATTCATTAATTCAGAATACTATTATTCGAACTACCAATGATAATGATTTTGTTGAAAATTTTGCAGATACTATAGAAAGTTGGATATTGACTAGGTTTAACTTGCTAGATGAAATTTTTAATGACCAAGACACAATTTTTATTGATGACTTGGAATCACCTTATAGAGCAAATCGTGAAGTATTTGGATTCTCAAGCTCAACAGCAAGAAGGCACTACTTCAAATCATCATCTCTCTTTTCAACTCAAGAAATTCACGAAGTAAGCGTGGTAATTCAGAGTGATTATTTTGAAGATATGATACTTCGTAAGTTTGACGAATATCGCTGGAATGAACGACTCTACATGCCCATTAACATTTCTATAGATCATTATTCAATGGATAATGTTGGGTTTCGGGTTCGGTAGAATTATAA
>CAZRBD010000230.1:0-4843 GCA_964598265.1 uncultured archaeon | reverse complement strand
GGCAGCAATTGATAATTATCGTACAAAAAAGGATCCCTATTTAGAGGTTGAATTTAGTGCTTGCCCCGCATCAGAGATAAAGGTAATATTTGGTGTAGAAGAATTTCTTGGTAAGGGCGTGTATAAAAAAGTCGACAATTTATCCGAATTTGAAGGAAAAAGAGTTTTAATATCGGATACAGGGGATAAATCCTTAGAGCTTGCCTTAGAATTGACAAAACATACTGGTAGAGTAGTAGTTGTTACTTCTTCTAGGTCTACTCCCGGTTCAGCGAATTTAAAGAAGAAACTAAAGTTATCAGACGTTAAAATCCTACATGAAGCTGAATTATTGGAAATTCAAGGTACCGATGATGTTGAAAAAACTGTTATCCACGATATGGATGAGGACGAAAACTACGATTTATTTGTGGATTCTGTAATAATACTTGAAGATTAATAAGAATTAAGAGTGCTTAATAATTTATTTAATTTTTTTTTATCTATTTTTTTAATAATTCTTATAAGTGTCATTCAATATTACTAATCATAAAACTGCAAATCTAAGACATAAAATTATTATGACAAGAGTTATAATTATAGGGGGAGTCGCGGGTGGTGCCTCTGCAGCTGCGCGATTAAGACGTTTAAAAGAAGGATTTGAAATTATAATGCTTGATAGGGGGCCTTATGTATCTTTTGCAAACTGTGGGCTCCCCTATTTTGTTGGCAATGTGATAAAAGAAGAAAACTCCTTAAAGTTAGTTTCTCCAAGCAAATTTCGAAGTTGGTTCAACATCGATGTTAGAGTTAATAATGAAGTGCTTTCAATTGACAGTTCTAAAAAACAGGTGCTTGTGAGAGATTTAATTGAAATGAGGGAATATCCTCTTGGATACGATTATGTTATATTAGCGACGGGGTCGACGCCAATTCGCCCTCGGTTCAAAGGAATTGAAGGAATTATGTATCATACAAGTTGTGGAATCCGTGATGGCGTAAAAATAAGAGATTATGTTGAAAAAAACAAAATTAAAAAAGCTGTCGTTATTGGGGGAGGATTTATTGGACTAGAAATGGCAGAAAACTTGGTAAAAAAAGGAGTGAAGGTAAAGATTATTGAAATGCTCGATCAGGTAATGCCTCCTATTGATAAGGAAATGGCACAACTTATACACCAAGAATTAATTTTAAATGGGGTATGTCTTGTCCTTGAAGATCCAGTAGAATCGTTTAGCAAAACAGAAAAAGAAAAACCTGTTGTAAAAACAAAGAGTGGACGTGATATAGAAACTGATCTAATTATCATGGCTGTTGGTATAAAACCAGAGAATAAATTAGCTAAAGAGTCAGGATTGGTATTAAATTCACGTGGTTATATTATCGTAAATAAATTTATGGTGACATCTGATCCCCACATATATGCAGTAGGGGATGCAATTCAAACATTCCAATATCAAACAAAAGAGCCAATCGCTATTGCTCTAGCTGGTCCTGCAAATAAGCAAGGAAGGATCGCCGCTGATAATATTGCGGGTAAAAAAGTTGAATATAAGGGGATATTAGGAACTTCCGTTGTCAAAGTTTTCGATGCTACTGTTGCCATTGTAGGTTTTACTGAAAAGCAATTAAAAAAGAAAACAATCAAATATGAAAAGGTTTTTGTACATCCAAACAATCACGCTGGTTATTATCCTGGTGCAACACCAATTACAATAAAACTTCTATTTAAAGTTCCAAGTGGTAAAGTTTTGGGTGCTCAGGCAGTAGGAGGATCCGGATCAGAAAAAAGAATTGATGTTATTTCAACAGTAATAAAATTTGGAGGGACAGTTTTTGATTTAGAAGAGTTAGAATTAACGTATGCCCCACCTTATAGTTCGGCAAAAGATCCTGTAAATATGGCTGGATTTGTGGCATCTAACTTTCTACGAGGAGATCTCCCTCTTAAACAGTGGCATAATATAAGTGAATTCGTCAAAGATAACGGAATTATTTTAGATGTAAGAACTGAAAGAGAGCATGAAGCAAGAAAAATTGAAGGATCCGTTAATATCCCTATCCACGAGTTAAGAAATAGGTTGAATGAACTCTCAAAAAAGAAGCCTATTATTGTTTATTGTGAAGTCGGCTATAGGAGTTATTTAGCAATTCGCATACTTATGCAACATGGATTTGATGACATATACGAACTTACTGGTGGATTTAAATTATATGAGATAGCAATGGCTAAAACCGAGGACATTGTTGCAGCATGTGGCAGTTCAGAATCTATTATCGAGGAATTTATAAAAGAAAAATCTATTGAATCCGGAGATTTTGTAGAAGTGGATTGTAGCGGTCTTACTTGTCCAGGACCCTTGAATGCAATGATTAAATCACTAGAAGCTTTACCTGAAAATCGAAAATTAAAAGTTTATGCTACTGATCCGGGATTTAAATCTAGTGTTGAAGCATATTCTAAACTAAATGAAGCTGTAAATCTGATATCTCTTGACAAACAAGAAGGTAAATTAGTAGCAATCCTGGAAAAAACCCAACCCATTGTTGAGGAAATAATTCCTATTAAAAAAAAAACAAGAGCAGAAATAAGGGGAACTCATGCGCCTCCAATTTCAGATATTAGTATTGAAGTTTTATATGAGCGTCTTGAAACTGAAGATGAACCTCCTCTTTTAATTGATGTTCGAACGCCTCAAGAATACTATAGAGGGCATATTAAAAATACCAGACTGATTCCTTTAGGGGATTTATTAAGTAACACAGATGTTATAAAGGAATATAAAGATAGAGAAATGGTTGCAATATGTCATTCAGGTTCACGATCTATGATGGCAGCTCAAATTTTAGCACGATCAGGATTTAGGGATATTAGAAACTTAACAGGGGGAATGATGATGTGGCAAAGAAAAGGATACCCTATAAAACATGGAAAGAAATAAAATTAGATTCTCTTTTTTTTGTTTAAATTTGTTCTATTCATCTTAGTTTCTTCTTTAAATTATAAGTAAAAAAGTTATCATAAAGGCGAAATGTTTTAAATTCTAATACATTCAGATATAACGAAAATTCCAAAATAATAAATAAAGGTAAAAATTATGAAAGAAACTGCTAAAAAGTTATTTACCGCATATGTGGGAGAAAGTCAAGCTAGAAACAGATACACATTCTTCTCTAAAGTTGCTAAGAAAGAAGGTTATGGATTAATTTCTACAATTTTTCTTGAAACCGCAAACCAGGAAAAGGAACACGGTTCATGGTTCTATAAAATGCTCCAAGTCGTCAAGAAAGAAGAACATTTTGATGAAATGAAAGTTCTCCCAGAAGCAGACTTTCCAACAACCCATGGGACTACAGTTGAAAATTTAAAGTCTGCAATTGCAGGAGAAAACATGGAATGGCAAACTTTATATCCTGACATAGCTGAAACGGCAGATAAAGAGAAGTATCCTAACATAGCAAAAAGAGTACAAGCAATTATGGTTGCTGAAAAACACCATTCAGAACGATATGGGAAACTTTTGAAATTAGTGGATGATTATGCATTCTTCAAACGAGGTAATAAGATTGTCTGGGTTTGTATGGAATGTGGTTATGAAGTTGAGGTGGATCAATTACCACAAGGCTTTATATGTCCAAGTTGTTCCCAACCCCGAGCTTATTATAGAAAGAAATGTGAAGAATTCTAAAAAAACTATTATATTTTTAATTTAAAATCAAAATGATTAAATAAAAAAATATATGATTTAAAGAACAATAGAAATAGAAAATGTGAAGAAAAATGAAGCAGAAACAAATTTATCGCTGTTCTGTATGTGGAAAAGTAATAGAAATATTGAACTCTGGGGCTCCAGAAACTATCTGCTGTGGTCAACCAATGATTCTCATGGAGGAACAAACAGCTGATTGGAAATCAGAAAAGCATGTTCCTAAAATTACTGTAGATGGAAATAAGGTCACCGTTGATGTTGGAATTTCAATGGGAACACCTCACCCAATGACTGATGAGCACTATATTATGTGGATTGAATTAATCTGTAAAGAAAATTGCTATAAAAGACAACTTCTTAACCCTGGTGATGAACCAAAGGCTATATTTGTCGTAGCGGATACAGATGGTCTTTCAGCTAGAGAGTATTGTAATTTGCACTTCTTATGGAAAGCATAGAATTGAAATCTATTAAATTTCTTTTTTTTTTATTTTTATTCTATTTAGAATGAAATTTTAAATTGTAAAAACCTTCTTTAACAAGCGGCTGAAAAAATTATTGAATCTCTATAGGGGAGAAAGATTTTTATTTGAATTCTGAATTACATTAATTTTAATAAACGATTATTTTAAAAGTTTGAAGTAATACTATTCTTTTATATCTAATAATAAGAATATAATTACTTTCTGAGTTAATGTTCTTTAAGAAATTAAAAAAAGTTAGTTTATTGTAAATAATACAGAAATTAAGAGAACTTATCAAGCTTGAAAAATATTTCAGCCGAAGAGTCTGCTGGAATTCTAATTGTAAAAAAGATTTGAATATTTATGATTTTTTAAGTGATAATATGAATTTCACTCCAGAATACATTTTAAAATTATGGCAGACTCCAATTTTACAATTTCACTGTTGTGAATGTTTTAAATTTCTTAAAATACATGAACTCAAAAAAATTGAGAGAGAAAAAAGCACGAGAGAATGCCTCTTTTGTAAAACCCCAATGGATGTATATAAATTTAGTAAATTGAATGATTACTTGAAAATCCATGAGATAAAAAGCCTATGGTTAAATAAGGATTACAAGATCTTCTGTGATAATTTATGTCAGCGAAAATATTACAAAAACTAATATGAGTTCTGCATAAGAAAACAAA
>CAZRBD010000229.1:0-4891 GCA_964598265.1 uncultured archaeon | reverse complement strand
AAAGATATAAAAGAAGTTAAAAATAAAATCTTTCCTTTGGATTAATTATATAATCGTTGGTTCTCTTTTAATCTCCCAACTTGTGTTAAAGAGTCTAAAGTTTCCAAAAGCCTCTTCTATGTATTTTATGTTTCTTCATTGAATGGGGACAACCTTTATTATCAGTCATATCGTTCAATCTTTAATCTTACTATAATTGGTTGAGATACTAATAATTTCTTTTTTTTCACAAATTAAATATAATTTCCAGAAGCATTTTATACTTACTAATGAACCTGATTAGAGTGCTCCATAAACTGCAGAAACGATTTGATTGGCTCTTGAATCACTGGCGAATTTATTTTTTATAGACTCTTCAGGTGGCTGAATTCTCATTTTGTTCATCACATAAGAGATGCTCAATTTTGCATCCAAGTCCATTATACAAACACTTCCACCCCAGCCTCCCCAAAATAGAGTATTTGGATTTTTAATAGGTAGAATATCACTCGGCAGACCGAATCCCGTCCCATAACAGATTCCATCAATAAAAATATATCCGTTTCCTTTAAACTGTTCTTTTAATGCTTCATTAAGAGTGCTTTGCGAAAGTAGGTGCACATTATCAACATTACCTCCACATGCAATCGCTGATGCTATTCTTGCTACCGATCTGGCATTTGCAAAACCGTTTGTGGCGGGTAAATCAAATTTATGGAAAGCAGTTGTGTTACAAAATTTCACGAATTCTTTTGTCATATCCCCACCTAAGGTCCATCCAGCAGGAATACCGAGTATTTTATAAATAATTGAATCTTTTTCCAGCTCATCACCAATAAAAGGCGTATCTGGGGGTAATAAATCTGCCACGCGCTTTTCAAATTCATTCGCAATTCCTATCGAAAAATCGGCACTTAGGGGTTTGGCAACATTCTCCTTAAAGAAAGTAGCAAGGGTTTTTCCTGTAACTCTTTTTACAAGTTCTCCCAGTATAAAACCAAAAGTAAAGGCATGATACCCACCCATCGTTCCCGGTTCCCACCATGGCTTCTGTTTTTCCAAAAGTGTTATCATCTTTTCCCAATTCAAGAATTCTTTCAGAGGGAACAGCTCATCCCAGCTTGGTATACCCGCAGTATGACCAAGAACGTGTTTGATGAGAATTTTTTCCTTACCATTTTGCCCAAATTCGGGCCAATACTTACTTACAGGGCTATTAATATCTAAAAGTCCTTGCTCAGAAAGCATTAGAATGCAAATTGATGCCATTATCTTTGTCGTAGAAAATACGCAGACTATTGTATTCTCTTCCCATGATCGCGTTTTAGCAGCATCAGCCCAACCTGCCCAGATATCCATCACGAATTTTCCATTTAAAGTAACTGCAAGAGATGCTCCTAATTCATCAAACTGTTCAAAGTTTTTCGCAAAAACATCTTGTACAGCCTTAAATTGCGGATTGCAGAATCCTTTTATTTCAATCCCATTAGACATGGTTTATCAAATGAATTTTTTTTTAATTAATTTGCTTATTCATACTTATTTTCTACTCTCTACTTTAATCCAGAGTACTCTTTAATGGCTTTTCGAATTTCCTCTGCAGCCTCGTATGGATTTTTAGCACGAGTAATTCCCCCTCCTACGATAATAATATCCACAGGAAATTCCATTATACTAGAAATATCAGTGACTCTTATTCCACCTGCGATCGCTAATCGGGGATGGTCTCGTAACCTTGCCACTGCTTCTAATTCAAATAAGGGAGCCCGTCGTGATGCTTGTTGATCTAAACCACTATGGACAAGGGCATAATGTAATTTAGTATCTTTATAATTAAGATCTATCATACCAGCTAAAGTGGTAACAGGTGATCGAGAAACGATTAAGTCTGCCATTATTTCTACGTTAAATTCAGATGCGGCGCGTAACGCCTCCTTGATTGTAACTTCATAAGCATCTGCAAGTACTGTTATAATACTGGCTCCTGCCTGAGCAGCCAATTTTACTTCAAGATATCCCGCATCAGTAGTTTTTAAATCCGCACACACCAACTTGTCTGGATGTGCGTCCTTTATAGCTTGAATAGCTCGCATTCCTTCGGATATTACTAAGGGCGTTCCAACTTCAAAAATATCTACATATGGAGCTACACCCTTAGCAATCGCCAGTGCATCATCCAAGTTTTCAAAGTCTAAAGCCACTTGTAAGCGTGGTTTTTGTTGATCTTCTTTCTGCGTTTGAGACAAACCCATCATCACTTATTATAACTATGTTCTTTGTTTAGATAATCTGATATTTAAACATGTCTGTTAAATTTGAAAACAAATTGATTGAATTTATATTGCAATAAAAAATGGTCTACTGAATTAAAGAATTAATCACCATAGATCCAGATGTATGTTTTGGAAAACCACACATTAAAGGTACAAGAATTAAAGTAAGCTTTATTTTGGAATTAGTGTCTTCTGGCTGGACAATCAAACAGATTCTACAAGAATATAACCATCTTTATCGAGAACAGGTTATCGCTTGTTTGATTTATGCTGGCCATGTTGTAGATATTTATGAAGGTAAAGTGGAAATCTCCAATGAAATATGATTTCTTTTGTGATGATAATATCACCCGTAAATTGCAGAAAACCATTAAAAGACTCGGTTATAAAGTCGATTCGATGAGAGATCAGAAATTATTCGGTATGAACAATGGTAATCTTGTTTAGTATCTAAACGCTCATAATTTCACTCTTATAACTTTTGATAAAGATTTTCTAAAAAAAAAAATTCTCTGTGAATCAAGGAATTATTATCTTAGAAGTAACTCCAAATCGTGATGAATTTACAGTTCCCGTATTAGAAAAATTCCTCATACTACTTAAAAATGATAAAATCGATTGCATTGATAAAAAAATCTTGCTTAACCAAGGATATATTTCCAAGTTCACTTAATTTAAAGAAAAAAAAAGCTGGAGAACTAGTTCGATATAAAACAACTAAAAATTTTACCCAATTTTAGCAATCAACTAAACATACTTCTGTTTTTTACAATTGGAGTATGACCTCTTTTAATGAAAAAGAAATCTTCACTCAAACGACTCATCTGGATTTAAAATAAAAAATAACTAGTATATTTTTATACTTGTATACATATATACAATATAAAAAGTGTTTATTATTAGTACTATTCGAATAGATAAAGAGAATGCTAAATATTTAGATGAATTAATCTCTCACTTAATATTGAGAGGAAAAAAAATCACTAAGAAAGAATTAATTGGGAAATTAATTAAAGAAGCACTTATAGCTGAAGGTCTCAATAATTCTAACGAGTTAAATTCATTAGAAAGTGATCGTGCGTGGAAAGGTTTAAAAGATGTCTTTAAATTAGGGATTTCTGATTTGTCAGAAAAAGTTGATGATATATTATATGGAGAAGAATAGCATGGCTGTTTTCTTAGATACTGGCTTTATATTGGCATTGAAAAATAAAGATGATAAAAACTTTGCAATAGCACAATATTGGATGAAGAGATTTTTGAAAAATGAATTTGGACAGATTTACACTTCCACGTTTGTTTTTGATGAACTTGTAACTATTACGTTAGTCCGAATAAAACGACCTGATTTTGCAAAAAATATTGGAAATTATGTTTTAAAAAGTCCGAGAATTAATATTATTAGCTTTACTGACGAAGATTTTAATAATACCTGGGCTCTTTTTCAAAAATATATAGAAAAAAGATTTTCCTTTACAGATTGTAGCATTTTAGTTCAATGTGAGCGATTAAATTGCCAGTTTTTAGCAACCTTTGATACACATTTTAAAGGACTAATCACAACTAATTTAGCTTAAAATAGGTCTTATAGAATAATTTTATTATAAATCAAAGCAGAATAAACCTTTTTTAAAAGTAAAAGGATCCATATAATGATGTATCCTTAATTCACATAATAACCTAAAATTGGCATTTATGGAATCGTCTCATAGAGAATATATAAAAATAAAAATTGTGGTAAAGATTGAGCGATAAAATAGTCAAAATGGTTCCCTTCCACTGCGCAAGACCGAGGGGTGCTTGTAAAAAATGCGCGCAGTTGGCTGAAGAAGGTGAGAAATATTGTTTAATAACATTTCAATATAGCGCTGAAGAAATCTCACGGCCAATGATCACCATTGAGATTAATGGGGAAGAAGTATTATGTGAGTATGAACTAAAGAAGATCTTTAAAGATGAGAGTGAAGCGAAGGAGTATGCTTCAGAAAATAGTTATAAAATGCCATAATCTTAGCGACTTAATATAATTAATCAAAAAACCAAACTATTTTAGAATATCTACTATAGAAATATTGAATCTGCTAATCAGACGAATTTGTATAAAGAAAAATGCATAAAGAAACTTAAGATAATCCCTTTATTAAATATAAGTTGATAATCATGGTTTATAACGAGAAAATGGATATAAAATTAAATGATTTTATTTCAAAATGGGGGAAAATCTCAAAGAAAAAAGTGTTTGGGGGCACTTGTTACCGCCATATAAAGCTTAACTAGTCGAGTTTTGAATCTCTTACTCAATCCCTAGGTGTATCTAGCATTGACAGATTGGAGAAGATGAAATTCTCTATTGACTAAAAATAAAACAAAAAAATCTTTCATCCACTATTTAAAATTTATTTTAAAGAAAGACCCCGAGGGTTTTGAACAAAGCGATACTTTATTAAATACCTCAGAAATTGAATTTTTAGAAAAATTTTCCACTGGGAATGAAAATTTAAAGGCAATATTCAGCATTTATGAAAATAAAAGATACTTAGATAAAGGGAAATATGAAGAATTTTTAAGCCTGAAGGCAGAGATGATGTTATATTATATAACTAGGGATAACCCTCATTCGTAAATTATATGTATCAGAG
>CAZRBD010000228.1:0-4902 GCA_964598265.1 uncultured archaeon | reverse complement strand
AAATAAATAATAAGCCCTTCTTCAACTAGCAAATTAGAACCTTCAGTTGTGAAAAAAGAAAATATTTAAATCAAATTAACTGAATTTTTTGAAGGATTACTTATGAGCTATAATGATAGATATGATAGGTGGGAAAATTCTATTTCAGCAATTTTATCAATATTGCGTAAAATGAGAAAAATCACGAAAAAGAACACTGAAGATTTAACGGTGTCAATTAATAACATATTTGAAAAAATAAAAGTTGACTTATCCCAATTTAAAATTAAACGAACTGAAATTGAAAAAGTTGCTGAAGTTGATGTACAATCTATGTCTGGCAAGTTTAAGAGGGTTTTGGGCTTACTTGAATTACAAGTCAAAGAATACCAATTGAAAAGAGAGACAGACAATTACATTAGGGAAATAAGATACTTCATAAGGTAGATAATTTAAATTCAATTTTTAAAAAATAATCACATTTTAATAATATCAGAATGTCCTCTGAAGAGAATGAACAGTTACGTCCCGTTATTATTGATTTGGGAAATAATAATACCCGAATAGGGAGAGCAGGGAAAGATTTTCCTGAAATCATTGCACCAAGTGTTTATGTTGATAATACTGATTATCTTTTTTCATCAGATGTAATCGATGGGCTTGAAGATATTTTTATTATTGAGAAGAAAGCTGAAGCACAATTATTTGGAGATGAAGCACTAAAATATAAAAACATTTTAAACCTTCATGAATTCCGAAAAGAAAATAATTATACAATCTTGATGAAATTTTTTTATTATCATTATAGACAATTAGATATACCTTCAGAATATCAATTTAAACAACCGATTATTATAATATCTCCATTTTTCATGTCCGAATTAGAAAGATCTAAGTTGAGAGATGTTTTTTTCAATTTTTTTGATTTTCCCTCATTGTTATTTATTCCTGAAAGCCAAGGAATATTAACAGTATTACAAAAATCTAGTGGTGTAATCATTAATATTGGTGAAGAAAATACATCGATCACTACATTTCTTCACGGTTTTTCAAATACTTTAGCAAGAGATACTTACCCTATTGCTGGGAAAGATTTAACAAATTATCTTCTTAATTTAATTTTAACAAGAAAAGGTTCAACAAAAACAGAATATCTTGATTACTTAATAGCAAAACAAATTAAAGATAAACTTTCAATGTGTATTTTTGATCCAGAAGGAGAGATTAAAAGAATAAAAGATGGATTATCAAAGTATAATAGAACGATTGCTTTACCAGATGGTTCCAATGTTGAGATAAATTTAGAGAGATTTATGTTTATAGAACCTTTATTCAAACCTTCATTAATTCATATTGATTATATGGGTTTACCCGAGGCAGTATCAAAAATTATAAAAGTTTGGGAGAGAGTAAACTGGGAAGAACTGACTCCAAATATTATTCTAGCAGGAGGGGGAACTTTAGTTCCTGGATTTGAAAAAAGGTTAAAATTAGAAATTTCAAAATTCTTTTCAGAGAGATTAAAAGATAAAATCAATGTTATTGCAGTTTCTGGAAGAGATAATATTAGTTGGATTGGTACATCTGTGTTGTGGGCTCAGGGTAAATTAAAAAAAGGGTGGATTGATAATCCCAATACGCAACAACAAGAAGATAGTAAAAAAATTGAAAATGATAATTAACCAATTAAGAAAAAAATTAAAGGAGTAAGTTTTCATGGCTGTTAGTTTAGATACAAAAAAAGAATTCTTAAATGATTTCCAAAAGAAGGTTATTATAGCACGTAAACTACTTTTTAATGGTAATCATAAATGGTCTTCGAGAATATTTGATAATTTAAGCATTGAGATTGATAAAGTCGAATGGTTGGATCTTCAAAAAAAACACCAATTAATAATGGTGATCACGAATTCTTGGTGGATTTATCTAAATTCTCTTAAGAGAAGTAAAGAGGGCAAAAAAAGTATTGATTTGATTAAGTATATTGATGATTATAAGAGGTTTTTTTCATTCTTATCTAAATTGGATGATTTTTATCTATTCAATAATTTCTGCACAAATCTTCTCAAAAAATTTATAAAAATGAAGAGTTTATCTAAAAATGGAATTACTAAATTCATAAATTCCTTTTGTGCGAAGTTAGTTGAAAGAAAAGATTATAAAAGGCTATTAGAATTACAAATTTTGCAGATTTTTCTTAGGAAATCGGTTGTACCTTCTGAGTTTTTCCAGCTAAGCATGCAAATTTTAAGTAAGACCGTATTTAAGTTAGAACCAAGCAAAAGATCACTGTTTCTCTATATATTATTTGAAAATGTCTGTTTAGAATATAAATTAATGGAGGACTCTTCTGAGTTTGTTAATATTATTAATAAAATTTTATTAAATAGGCTTCCGGGTACCCTTAAAAATGAAATTAGCGCTGTCAATAGAATTACAATAAATGAAAGAAGTTTCAATTCAATTTTAATCGATCTCGAAGATTTGATTCATTATTTAAATAATAATGGCGAATATAATTGGATAATTGTAATCATAAGAAGTATTTTTTTAAAAATTCAAGAATACAAATCTTATGGAGAGGCGGTTACATATATACGAAGATTTATAGAATTTTCAATAAAAAGAAATCGGTTTGAAATTACATTCGAAATTTATGATTATTTGGAAGATCAGTTTATATACCAAACAGATTTATCATATGATAACATTCTTATTGAGTTATGGGTTGAAGCCTGTAAAAATTTTGTTGATATGGAAGAAAGAAAGTATTTACTCCAATCTTTAGAAAAATTAAACACCCACTTGAAGTTTCCACAGACTAGCGCTCAAATCTATCATTATTTTTACACGTGTAATATCCTGTGGCAATTTAAGTCTGAATTTTTCTCTCTAGAACAGCGAGATTTTTGGAGAATGATGTTTTATCGCGCTTTATTCGAGGAAGGTAATTATAATATTGCTGAAAAAATAATACCCTTTTTAGATGCTGATTTTAATAAATTACTGACAGAGGTTGAATCTCTAAATCGGGAGGCGGAACCTTTAAAAAACCAAATTTATTCATTTGAAGATACCGATGTGAGTCCAAAATCGTTTCTTGATGGTTTTACAATAAAACAAATGATGATTAGAATCAATTCTCAAGGGAAGATCTCTTATAAAATGATATCAATTGAAAATGAACACGTCGATGGAACAATAACAACTGAATTTTGGAATGATAGTCAAATTATTGAACTATTTAATGAGCTCTTTTATGAGAGTAAAACCCGAAAATATAATTTTAATCTGACTGAGTTTGGTAAATTATTATATATATTGTTGCCCAAACAAATTCGCGATTTTTTTAAATCGTTTAAAATAGAAAGTTTAAGCTACATTCCACAAATCTATTTTATTTTAGATAATATGACTATTCCATTTGACTTAATTTATGATAATAATTTTTTCTTGCTAAAATTTTCAAGTGGGTATAAAATCGGGGGTGTTCCGCTAAATGGCATTAACTTTGAGGAAATTAATAATCAACAATTACAAATTGGAGCTTCTGAAACTAATTATAATGCTTTAATAATCGAGAGCATAAATTCTACAGATCCTGTAAAATGGAATGAAAAAAAGAATCAAAAAGAATTAATTTATCATTTTCCAGCAGGTTCCGAGGAATTAAATTTTATTACAAGATACTTTAATGAGAAAGCTGAAATTAGTCAATTAAATGCACTTACCTGTATGAAGTCAACTCGGGATGAGATTCTTATGAATTTATCTAAGGATTTATATCATGTCATTATTTTTGTAGGAAATATCTTTTTTTCTAAATTGAGTCCAAAAAATAGTTTTTTCCTTACGAATGATAATCAAATATTAACTCTGAATGAAATTATTAAAACTCTTGGACAGAATGATCCCAAAATTCGGCCATTTTTGTTTTTCAATACACAAACCTTTGACATTGAAGGAATTAAACTGAAGAATGTATTAAAAACATTTGGAGAGATTGTACATCAATTTGATGATAATAATATTACTGGAATTTTATCTCGAAGTTTCCCTCTATTTAACACCATGACAAAGGAGATTTTTGCTAATTTTTTCAATAATTTATTGAAGAAAAAAAGTCAAGGAGATTCTTTGCTTTCTGCGCGAATTTCTGTTATACAACAAAATATGGACTCGACTTCTGAGAAGGGTACTAAAAAAATTGATTTACGTAGCAGCTTAGCACTTTCTAGTTATGTACTCTTTGGAAGACCATGGAGTACCATTTAATCCTTAGGTAATAGTAATATATAAAAAATATCAATATAGTTTAAATAATATAAAACAAATAAAAAACAAAATTTAGTTAAATTACAAAAATAGAGTTGAATTACAATCTCAGATCGCGTTTTAGAACTCAGAATTGAAAATAAACGCTTAAAGGAACAAGTAGCAAATTTGGAAAATAAAATTATTGCCCTAGTGGGAATGATAAATATCGAAACTTCCGGAGATCCAAGTAAAAAAAATTTGTTAAATGATCTTTTAATGAACATAATTAATTCCACAAAAGATCAACTAAATATAATAACTCCAAAATTTGATAAATTTTATGCTAATGAATTAAAAAGAGTACCAGAGCGAGGAACCCCAGTATTAATGATTACTAGAGAGAGAGGAACATTACATAAAAAAGAATTTCCAGTATATGATGATCTGAAAAATACTCAAGGAATAAGCATTATAAATAATCCAAGTGTGAATTTTCTTTTAGTATTTAATTCTACTCAAGCAATTTTTTCAGGAGGAATGTTAGATAAAGAGGAGTTGTCGAAATCTATATTAATTGTGACGACAGTCAAAGAAAAGCAAAAATTAAGGTTGATTGCTGAGATTTTCAGTTCAATGCTTCCTACATTTATGAGAAAGTAAACCTTT
>CAZRBD010000227.1:0-4953 GCA_964598265.1 uncultured archaeon | reverse complement strand
CATTAGGGGAGCATATACCCAAACACTCTTACGCCACACATATGTATTATAAGCCAGCTGGATATCCTGAAGGTATTTACCGAGCCAATACATTAGGGATGATTAACGCTGCTGATCGAATGGCAACACCTTTAGCAGATGAAGCTTTAACTGCAATGAGAGCAAAGATCGGAAATGTAATACATCATACGTTTGCATATCATTGGGCACGTTTGATTGAATTAGTCGAAGCTATTGAAATGATCGCAACCCTCCTTCAAGATCCCGACATTGTGAACCCTGATTGTAAAACATTAGATATACAACCGCGAGAAGCGGAGGGTATAGGAGTCGTTGAAGCCCCGAGAGGGTTGCTTTTATATCATATCTGGTCAGATAACGACGGGATTTGTAAAAAAGCCAATCTTTTAGTCGCTACGAATCATAATATTGCGGGAATTGAGAAAACTCTAATGCATGTAGCTAAACAAATATTTGAAGACAAAGCATTAGATAGTTTAAAACTACCAGACCCATGGATTAAATAAATATATTGATATAAAAATTAGAAAAGTGAACAAAAAAATGAGTGATGTACCAGAAGGTGTGTTAAATCTCTTAGAAATGATAGTTCGCTGTTTTGATTGCTGACTATCATGCGCCGCTCATATAACTGTGGTTGACGAGCGGGGCAAAGAGATTTACTCTCGTGAAATGAACGTTGGTTTAGGATGATTATCCAATTAAAATGTTTGTTTGGATATAACTGCCCTTGCGCGGGTAAAAACCAATAAATAGAAAAAAAATATGAAATGAATAAAATAAAAGTGAGAAAAAATGGAAGTTAACTTTGAATTTAGAAAACAAGTGATGGATCACCATATTGGGTCTGAAGTAATTAAATATTGCTATCAATGTTCAAGATGTGCAGATAATTGTCCAGTAACTGCAGTTACAACTGATTTCTATACTACAACTGGTTATAATCCTAGAAGTAATATCTTAGCAGCACTTTTAGGCTATAAAGATCTTATCCTTGGTGGAGACGACTTGTCAATTTGGGGTTGCACTGTTTGTGACACTTGTGATGAAGTATGTCCCCAGAATATAGAGCTTACTGAAATATTTACGTTTTTAAAAAACCAAAGTATTGCTTTAGGAAAAGGGCCAGATTTTATATATGCACAGGCAAAAGCAATTTTCGAAAATGCTAAAGCCATTCCAATGCAACCTGCAATTGAGAGAAGAAGAGGGCAATTAGGTCTACCTGCTGTAGTTCCACCAAATGTTAATGAAGTTCAAACACTATTAAAAAATATAGGAGTAGATAAAAAGCTCAAATAATCGGAGAGATTAAAAAATGACAGAATACAAAATGTTTGAAGGATGTACCATTGGTAATAGGATTCCATTTATTGAAGCATCTTCAAGAAAGGTTTTTGATAAACTTGGAATTCAAACTTCTCAAGCTCCTTTTTCTTGTTGCCCAGATCCCACTGGTATGAAAAGTTTTGATAATGATGCTTGGTTAGTAGTTGGAGCTCGAAACCTCTCATTAGCGGAAGCGGAAGGAAAAGATATTGTTTCATTATGCAATGGATGTACCAATACATTGAGGGGAGTAAAACACCAACTACAGCATGATAGTTTGAAAAAAGATAAAATTAATGCACAACTTGCCAAAGTAGGTAAAGAATTTCGAGGATCAATTGACATAAAGCATTTTATCGATGTATTAAAAAAAGATGTAGGTATTGAGAGAATTAAAGGAACCATAACTAAACAACTGAATGGATTAAAAGTTGCTGTTCATCCTGGGTGTCATTATATGAGACCTTCAGAATGGATGCAATCGGATGATCCGATGAGACCTACTACTTTGAAGGAGCTTGTATCTGCTACAGGAGCAACAGTTTTAGATTATGGTGAAGAAGTTTTGTGTTGTGGCTCTGCGGTAACTAATGCTTATGAAGAATATGGACTTCAAAACTTAAAAATAAAAATGGACACTATAAAGGATGCCGGTGCTGATGTAATTGTTGTGAATTGTCCTGCATGCTTTCAACAATTTGATACTAAACAAAGGGATTTAGAAAAGAAATTTGAAACAAGGTTTGGCATACCAATACTGTATCTTACTGAATTATATGCTTTAGCAATGGGTTTTAGTCCTGATGAATTAGGTTTGAAATTTCATCGAACTCGATTAACTGGCATATTGGAAAAGCTTGGGATATAGATATAGACTCAAAATAAAAATCTTTTATTTTTTTTTTATTTTTTTTTGTGTAAGATTGTAAAATTTAAATAATAAAAAATTATTTTATAAATTGGAATATTTGATCTTATTTTGTCGATAATCTATTCCAGTTGTATTTATCTAAGGGAATATTTATGAATATAGAATTTAAAGAAGGAAGAAGATGAAATTAATTAATTTAAAGAGAGAAGCTCCTTGGTTTTTTCATTATCTAGAGAATTACAATCATTTATTTTTTAATATAAGACTTAACAACAAACATAATGTTAAAGAAGAAACCAAATTTTCAGTGGAATTAAATTTACAAGGATATGAAGGATTAATTTTCTATTTGTATAAGAAAAATTCTAGAAAACTAAATTTTGGTTTATATAAACATTCAGTTGATCAAATTCACGACATAAATGATCTGAATCTAGTTTTAGATCAAGGTTTATCGAATTCATTAGATTTTGTTATTGTTCCTTTTGGTTATTTTAAAGACGAACCCAAATTTAATGTAAGATTTGATTGTGATGAGTTAGAAACAAGTTTTGATATTTATGCTTGGGAATCTTCTAGTTTGTTTAAAAATTTAAAGTCAGTTATCAGAATTGATAATCAATATAATGAATTAATCCCAATTGATGATTATAAGGGATATTACTATCAAATAGAGAGATCCTTTAAAGGAAATCAAACAGGTCGTCTTTTTGATCTTGTAAATTTATTATTGGAATTAGATAAAAGTAGAGATGAACTAAATAATGAAACTCTTTTTGAACCTATGGATAGGGAAATAAAGACATTGGTATCAAAAACTAATGAGTTCTTATTTGAATTATGTCAAACGTCAATTCCTTTAGAAATGAAAAGTCTTCTACGAGAATTAGAAAGATTAAAATTTAATGTTGATAATTTATCTAAGGAAGAAATATTTAATTGGTTAGATAATTTAGTTGATTTCTACAGTTGATTTTTATTCAGGATAAAGTTAGAAATCGATATTTGTATTCAATTAAAAAAAATGAATTTCCCTTACAATTGACATCAATAATTTTATTAATTCTTACGAATTATTAAAAATAAACCAGATATATACTTCTAAATTTATTATGTGTCTTGCAATCCCAGGAAAAATTATTAAATTAGACGGTGTTTGTGCATTGATTGATTTTGATGGTGTAAAGCAAAAGATTATAGTAGCTTTAATTCAAAATCCTGAAGTAGGGAAATATGTAATAGTCCATGCAGGTTACGCTATTGAAATGATGAACGAAGAAGAAGCATTTGAAGCAATCGAACAATGGAAAGAAATTGCTGAAAATCAGGACTTAAATTTAACAGATTTATTATAGATCAAATAAATCTGCTTTTAATTTCTTCAATTTGGTATAAAGACTTTTTATTGCTTCAATCCCTTCTGATTTTGGATTAAAATCAAGAGGAGAATTACCCTTGAGGTCTGCTTTTCCTATCTCCTGATCATGTGGTATAGAATGGTAAAGTGGAATTTCCCAATTTTTAACTCTTTCTATAATTACGGTATGTTGCTCATCATCAATTAATTTGTTAGCAACTAAAAAAATGTTAATAATTCCTAACTTTTTTGAAAGAGTTATTATTTTATGACAAAGATCTAATGATTTTTGAGAAGGTTCAGTTATTACTAACATGACATCAATACCTTTCGCCGTTCCTCGTCCCAGATGTTCGATTCCTGCTTCAAAATCAACTATAATAACCTCTTCCCTTTTAACAAATAAATTATATAATAGAGTTCGGATTAAAGCATTCTCAGGACATAAACATCCAGTAGCGGGTTCTTCTATCGATCCTAAAACTAACAGTTCTAATCCATCTGGACCTTGAACTTTGAATCTATCTGGAATGTCAGAAACCATAGGATTTATGTTATAAACTCCAGGGACAGCTCCTTTAACTGTAGTTCTTTCTTCTATCATACGTTTCATTTCTGAAATAGGGATAATTTTTCCTTTGGTTTCAGCGTCTATCCCTAATGTATAACTAAGATTCATAGCGGAATCATTATCAATAGCTAAAACTTTAAATCCGTCTTGGGCAAAAAGTCTTGCTAATGTGCCAGCAATAAGAGTCTTCCCAACACCTCCCTTTCCAGAAACCGCGATTTTCATATTTGAATAAATTAATTTAAATCAATTAAATATTTACTTTAACATTTCTAAAGTATTATTGTAGATTTATTAAATTTTATAAGAATTTTCATTGCTTGCTTATAATTTAAGCAAAAGTCCTATGGTCAAGATTTGTAAAATTCATGGATTTGAATATAAATATGTATGTTCTGAATGTCTTCAACCTTTTCTTATCAATACACGATTTTCAAGCTTAGAAGAAGTTAGGGGTTATCAGATTCACTATGCTAGAAAAGTGAAATATGAAGATAAAGGTAACAGCATCAAATGTATAGGCATTATTAAATTAAAGGTTCTAAAAGAAATTGCGTGTATAGGTGCATATTTCTACGATTTAAACAAACAAAAACTAAAAAATTCATTGTTTAAAGTTTATAAAACGAGATTTTCGGAGTATTTTCCATCTGTTCTTTTCTTGAATCAATCTGAGATATATTTAAAATTCTTGAACGATTTCGATGTACCTCCTGATTGTTATATTCTAAATTCAAGTGGACAAATCAATCCTTACTTATATGGAACCGCTTGTGATGTTGGATTGCACTTAGAAGTACAGGT
>CAZRBD010000226.1:0-5085 GCA_964598265.1 uncultured archaeon | reverse complement strand
TCTTTTTTTTTAGGAATTGCTTTTTGGAAAACCAAGAAAATAATTAATTGGTAAGCTCTGATTCAATAGGGAAACAAAAAAAGGGAAATATAAAAAAAATTAGCTTTATTTTGTCTAATTTGAATGTATTAAGGGCCTCCGCCCCCACCAGCAGTATAAGCTGCTCCAAAAATGGATATTTTAAGGAAAGCTGACACCGCAGTTAATAAAGCTAAAACCAATGAAACTTTACTTCTTAATTTCAAATAAACACATCTCTATTTGGTATTTGTGTGTTAATAAATTTTTAAAAAAAGATTATAAAAACCAAACTAAGTTTCATAAATTAGGATTACACTTGCCTTACACGGAGATAAAAATCTTCACTTTTTTTTTTATATAACACGGTCATTAATTTCTAACAATCGTATCGACTTTACAAATTCTGGAGCTTTTTTTAATGTATCATCCATGATCTTCAATTTATTGATTGTTAGCTTGGTAATATCTGGTGGAATAGTTGATAAGTTGTTATGGCATAGTTCTATAATATATTCTACATCATCTATTTTTGTTACCATCAGAATTATTTACTTATTAAGAGAAAAAATTAAAAAAAGAAATTTAGTAATTACCAGCCTTTTATTTGATGGTAAAGCTGAAACAACATCTTAAATATATTATGCTTCTTTAGCTTCATAGTTCACCTTTAATTATGGTGACCATAAATTCTAATGAAAGTATATAATAAAAAAAAATAAAATTAAGTATCGTTATTGTCTAATTCATCTTCACTATTCTCGAAATCGTCTTCATCAAACGACCTCGAGAGTTTGTCTCGACCATATTTACTTCCAAGTTCATCAAAGGCTTTAACAATTCCATCTAATTCTTGAACAGAGAGTTTGTTTTCATCATCAATCTCGTCTAAGCCTTCCTTGAAGAATTCCAAATTACATGAACTGCATTCAATGTACTCCTCATATTCGACTACTTCCTTAGATTTACAAGCAGGGCAGTGATATTGTGAAGGCACTTTTGAGATAAAACCTATGAATATTTGACTAGTTAATAATATTATACCTATTGTTATTATATAATTATCTGTAATTTTTACTAGGATAAAGAACAGCGGGAGTTTAATGGGAATAGATTGACCACCTAAAGTTATATTATGAATTCTCTTCTTTTTCAATGCTTTTAAATAAAAACCGAGAAACTTGGACATCTTTTTTTCTTTAAATAAATAAGCAGCTAAAAAACATTATGTCAAGAAAGAAAACTTATGTTCTTATTCCAGAAAAAAAGAAACCGACAATAAATATCTATATCGGGATTATAATTGTTGCGATTGTCTTAATTCCAATTGTCATTATGCCTCTTCGATACCAGATCGGGGCAGCATTTTCTAACATAATTAATGGAATTGGGGGTTTCAGCTTAGTTATAGGGGGGATCTTCATAACTTTCGGTGTAGTTGGAATTTTTACCAGAAGCCGTTATTGGGTGAAACATATAGTTGTCGGAGTAGTCTTATTATGGATAGGGTCGTGGTGCACAGGTTTAGTGATAGATTTCTTAGGTATTCCTATTAGTGGACCTGGATCTACTGGTAGCGGTAGTGGGTACTTCTAATTCTAAAATCTTTTTTTTATATTTATATTCTAAAGTATCGCATTCCGGTATTCAAACCACAGACAGCAAGAAGGATAATAGAGACAACAATTACTTTAATCATCCTATGTCGTTGAAATGACCCAAGAAAGAGCCATCCAAGTATCCCGACGATCAACCCAAGCATCCCAATAATTGAACCTAATGCCATAAAAAATTCTAATGATCCTGCAAGGCCATCAAAATAGTCAAAAATCATACTAAATATTTGAGCTGAATGTTTTTAAACAAAAAAAACTGAATCACTTTTTTCTTTATAAGCATATAAAATGAGCTTACTGTAATTTTAAAACTAATTAAAAATAATTATGAGAAAAATAGCCGAAATCGGAATTTGTCCTAACTGTGACTGCACGATTTCAATTTTTAAGACCCAAAACTACAAGAGGTTTGCTAAATGTGAAATTTGTGGAATGTCATATGCCCTCCCTAAACGGGGTTCAATAAGTAATTCTGCCCTAATTTGTTCGCGGAGCAGCTTTCCTATACTAATCGTGGATAAGAATAATCAACCAGCTTACTTTTGGACTGACCAGCCTTGCTTCACTTGTGTGTCATATGATAAATGCGAAAATGTTAAAGGGCTAGTTACAGAATTCAAACAGTTAAAGGTGTATGGATATTAAAAAAGAAGCTCTTAATCAAAAAAAGAGAATTATACTGCTACTAATATTCTCTCTAATGATCTTAGTAGGATTATTAGGATCTATAACTCCCAATATAAATTCTTCAAGACAATACGAAGAAAATGATGGTCAATTACATTCTAGTTCTTCCGAAAACATTCTTATAGATAAAGTGTACACCTTTACAGTATCGAACCCAATCCTTACCTTTGACTCCAATATTTACCTTGAAATGGGATATTACTATTATATCACTGTAAGAGTTGTTACTCCTCATGAATGCGATATGAAAATCTCAATTTTCGATCCTGAAGGCGATCGGTATGATATCACTCATGAGCTAAATATGGATCAAGATGGCTATCGAGAAATACCCTATGGAGCAGCTCTCGGTGGGAATCATTCTTTTGTGTTCGAAGCCATACTCTTAAGAAACCTTAATGTTCATATTAAGATTGAAAAAGGAGATAAAGTTTTAGAAGACAGGATTCTTCCAGATGAGACTGTAATTTATAATAATATAACGAAATTTAAAACAGGGAATCTATTTGAGTTTAAAGTAGTCTTAAAATCCGATTGGTATTACAAAATACTTATCGAAAGAGTTTCGACCATTTCACGATCCTTAGTGAGCTCCAGAGTTTCAATGAAACATCTCCTTTGGGACCCTTCACAGATTGAATTTAACATTTTTGAAAACCTAACGCTAAGTTATGTGGAGTATCATTTTGGTACGGCAATTGAAGGAATTTATACGATTGATATAATAATTAATATAGAAGCTGATGTATTATGCACTAATATTGCGTTTACGGTTATAGAGAAAGGGAAGATCTCAAAAATAATCGATCCGAATGATCCTGATCCCATGCCTCCTGATCTTCTTGATGAAGATACGGTTATAGATGATAGCGATGATGCCAAAAATAATACTAAGAGCCCTCAGAGTGAGATTGAATATTCCATTCCACAAGAGGCGACAATAACAGTAATTGCAGGTATCGGTATTCCTATTGCTGCAATCGTAGCCATTGTAGTTTACCACAAAAGAAAGAATGTATCAAGGATCTAATCTAATTATTATTTTTTTTTTTACTTCTCCGGTTAGAAAAATGAACTTGATAACAATAATTATCGATAAATTCTAAGAGTATCTGACCAAACACTAAATTAAGTGGTGGAATATGTATCTTTTTTAAGGATTTATGTTGTAATAAAAATTTCCAAATGCTTTAGGAATTGTGGTTAAGTCACAATTTTCAATAATTAGTTGTTCCAATGAAGAAGGATTTCCTATTTCTTCCGGAGTCTTTTTTTGAATTCTTCTTTATATTCTTTCGGAATCCTAGCTAATATCTCTTTATTATTTCTATAATGTGAAGATTTAATTAGCGATAATAGTTCAGGTAAAATTTTAAGTGGATTTCCATGTAGTGATATCACTCTAAGTTTTTTTAAATTTACTATACTTTTTGGCATACTTTCTAGCTCATTATTACTTAAATCAAGCAGCTCAAGATTTTTTAAATCACCTATTGTCTCTGGTACAGACAATCTGATCTTTAGGATAGAAAAAAAAATTAGGATTTAGGTCTGGACTAAAGCCTTTGCGTTGGTCTGCCATGCCAAAACTGTCTTAGAAGAAGCTCCACTTATTTTTGCTGAAAGAGTATCTGGATTTGCTTCTAGAAGATCTGAAATCGACATGATCCCTTGAGCCTTCAAATTCTCAGCACTTCCCTTTCCTATCCCCTTAACAGTGTCTAAAGGTATTCCTCCTTCTGCTCCAGATGTCTTATCACCTTTCCCGATCCCCTCAAATAAAGTCTCAACTTTAAAATCGAGTCCCTTCGATTCTGAAACTTCCACTTTCTCCGTATCAGCAACTCCTGCACTTGTAATAAAAAATTCACACTCTTCTGGAGGAAGGTCGGGAGCATCAACAATCACAGCTCTTCGTTTCAAAGAATTATTAGATGAGAATCCCTTAGTCTTAAACATTACACGGAAGTGACATCCGTGAGCTACTATATTTCCACCAATAGCATCATTGGATGAGAACATTCCCATTATTTTCACAGTTACTTGATTGGTGAGCAGCACAGCACAATTATAGGTTTCAGCAATACGGGACAAACCATGGATCATAGCATTTAAGATTGCTTGTCGAGGTGCCAATTTGCCTATTCCGACATATTCTGAGCGTAATAAAGCCATCAGACTGTCGATAACGATTAATCGGACACCTCTCGTCTTACAAAGGGCTTCTGCTTTTTGTATCATTTGCTGCTGGTGGTCACTTGAATAGATTCGTGCATGGTAAATATTCCCGAGAACATCTTTAGGATTCATTCCAAACCGCTTTGCTATACGTATAATTTTCTCTTTTGAAAACGTATTTTCCGTATCAACATAAGCCACAGTTCCACTTAAACCTCCCTTTTTGACGGGCAACTGGATAGTAACTGAGATTGTGTGAGCTAAATTAGTTTTTCCTGATTTAAATGGTCCATAAACTTCGGTTAATTTTCCTGTCTGAAAACCTCCTCCCAAGATGCGATTTAGTTCAGAAGAACCTGTGGTAAACATTTCAGTATTATCGTCAATCTCCGAAGCAGTCGTGAATTCTGTCATTCCTAAAGCATTACGTGCGTTCCAGATTAACTTCTTTGCGGTCTTACCACCTAAACCATCAATATCAGCAACTATGTTACTGGGGCTCATTGCTAAAGCTTCAGCATTACTGATACCGCTTTCTTGGAGTAGTTTTATCTGGCGCGCATTTATTCCTTTAATTAAGTTAAGA
>CAZRBD010000225.1:0-5120 GCA_964598265.1 uncultured archaeon | reverse complement strand
CGATTGCATAGACTAATAAGCGGAAATAACTGCTCTTCATAAAATCGATTTTGACTACTGCATACTTCTTCAATAGTGAAACTAATTCCTAATTCCAAACGTAAGTGATGAGAAATATTATCTATAACTACTATTTTGATATTAGGGGGGAAAATCAAATCAGGATAGATGAGGTTTTGGATGATCATGGTCTGTTCTAAGTATGTTTGAATTGGACGCTCTTTAGGGATAATATAAGTCTTATTTTTAATCTCTTGTAGTTTAGGGCCCTCGAAAAGTTGTGAAAGCCGTTGATTAGGAAATTTCTCACTTGCTTGAACCCAAATACAGGAATCTTCCTTAGAAAGAAGCTCTCCTATCAACTGAAGTGCTAAACTAGTTTTTCCCGTTCCTGATTCCCCTGATATACTCAATATTGTAGAGTACGATAATAATTTCTTAATTCCTTCAAGAAATAGAGAATTATGCATTTTTTCTACTCTTCTAATGATCGAAGTATGTCTTGTTTTGCTTTTTCTATTTTTTCTATTCGTTCTTCATCTTTGGAATGAGCTGTTGAATTATTATTTCCTGAATTATGGTTCGTATTCATTAACTGTTGAACCATCATCAATGTAATTAAATCATCAACCTTTGTATCTTGAGGATTTTTACTTCCGGAAAGAAAGCTCATAACCCCACTTCCTGAAGAAGTTCTGGATTTGTAAAATAGATAGACTCCTATAAATATTCCTATTATAACAATCGCATACATAGGGCTTTTCTGAAAAAATAAAAAAAATCCGATAACTAATACAATATAGCAAAATCCTTTCATCTTTTTATTCACCTCTTATCTTAACCTTACTGGTTTTTTCGGTTTATACCGACGTCGGAGAAACGGACTAATCTTACTCTCCCGTGGTTTTTTAAATTTTCTGATTTTCAGCCTGATGATTATTCTTTTAATTCCAATAAAGGAAAATTTGAACATAAAATAAATTGCAATGAAGGTTATATAAAAAAGTACGTCAAGCAGGAAGACAATCTGTATGTTAATCAAAATGAGCCACAGTGTTACCCCCGAGAGGGAGAGAAGAAGCACTTGGTACCAAGAATTAGCAGGACTGCTACTGAAAGCTGCTGGAATATTGTTGAAATCTTGGCTTGAAGGAGCTGCGGCTGCCAATATCGAAAAGCAAATTAGACCTGAAATTACTCTTATATAAATATTAAAGTCCGGGTTTAATGCTATAGTTAGAGTAAGAAAGATTAACCACGTTCCTATATACAATGGAGCAAGACCAATAAATATTGCTTGAACAAAACTAGGAGGATGAGTTCCAACTGCTCCATGTGGGCTTCTTTCTCCTGTTATTTGTGATCTCCAAGCTATCAGAATCCCTCTTGTCTCGACTCCGACGATTTTACACATTACATAGTGGGCAAGTTCATGAATTATTACTCCTACGTAAAACAAACGTAAAAATAAAGGATTAAGATATCCAAATTGTCCTTTATTGTATAAGTACTTAAGAGTAAAGGATACAATGAATATAATTACAAAAATTATCGGTTCTTCTATCATAAAAACCAATAAATTCGAGATAATTTAAAGAAAAAATTAGATTTCGATGATGTGGGAAAACTTTTTCAAATAAGATATATTCATCCAAGAGACTTTTCCTTGGTATCAAATATGGTTAAACTATATAATTCTTTGGAAGAATCGCTGTTCTAAGGTATTTGGATTAAGATTACATCATAAAATATATAATGTTAATGTTGAAGCTTCTTCTATTAAAAGAGATTTTGAGGAAAAGGATTATATATAACTCATAATTTTCGTTTTGAGTGTATCAAAAGCCTAATTTGAAACTTCACCATTAGAGAGAGATAAAGACAGAGAAAGAAATAGTGATCTTATACTTACCTGTTCTCGATCACTCCACACATATATATTTAGAATTAATCAAATGAAATACCCCATTTTTCGAGAATTATAAGAATAATTAACGTCAATTTTGTATAGATTAGCTTAACCAGAAGCGTTTTTTATACGAGAATTTGCAAGAGTGTTGAGTAAAATGAAAACATAAAAAGGGCACCTAAGAGAAGAATGCCCCTTCTCATAAGAGAAAGGGATGTGCTAAATATTCTTATAGCAACTTCAACCATACTATTCTTAGTAATATTTTAAAAAGTGATCAAAGTAAAATGGCAACCTATAATTCATATAAGTTTAGTTCGCCTCCTCAGGATCTTACCTGCTTAAGTTGTGATATTTGTGGATCTAATGATGTTATTGAAACTACAGCTGGGTACGTATGCCGGAGTTGTGGTATTGTATTGGAAATACAGAGACTCCAGTATAATAGACCTTATAATGACGACATCATTCAGTATGCTAAAGGTTTAGGTACTACGCAAATCGGAACACGGAGAGAAAGGTTTATATCTTCAAATTCTTCAGCTTTGAATCGACTAAATAAACATAATTCATCTAAGAGTAACGAAAAGGTAGTTAAAGAAAAGGTTCGCATTGAGATTTCCCGAGTTTTTACGTGTCTAGATTTAGTTGGCTATGACGATGTTAAACAGATGGTGTACGATAAGTTTGTTGCGGTTAGAAAAAAATTACGATCCAGATCTAAGTTTAGGAACATTAATAAATTAGTCTCGGTTATGACTTATTTTTGCCTCAAGTTAAGAGCTATTCCTGTGAATGCCGTTACTATTATCCAGTTTTCCGATATTGGTAGAAAAGAATTTAATGCATTTTTCTTACAGATTCGTAGGTATTTACCTAGACTTACCGATAAGCAAAGGCAAGATTGCATTACCCAGAGGATACTTGATATTTCAGAGACATTTGGTTTAGGAATGCCATTTTATTATTACTCGAAAAAAATACTAGACAAGTTTTGGAATGGAATAAAAAATACCACCGATAATGTGGTTGCTGGTCTTGTTTGTTCTATTGCCGTGCTAACTTCTTACAAAGATCAAGTAAGTGTAAGCTCAATTTGTAAAAGACTTGATATTAAAATGAGTACTATTCAAGTTCAAGTTAACGAAAAAATTGTTTCCAAGTTTAGGGTAGGTACTTTTATAACACTCATAAAGTCTGCTGGCATGTTACAGGAGATAATCAAACGTGTAGGATTGCTAAATTCTGAAGATGTCGATTTAAAATTGCAAGAAGTCGCAGATGGTGGCAGAGTAAAGATAATTCTTGGAAAAGTTCAGGATATTTTCAATGGTAAAGATACTCCTGATTACTATAGTTTTGTTTTCGCTGATTCTACTTGTTTAACGGAAGCCATCTTGCAATCTGGGAGTCTCATAGATAATTCAGAATTGTACCAGCCTTGTTTTGAAATCACTAACTTCAATCTTATGATTTACAAGCATTATAATTCAAAAGGACCTCCAGTGATTGTCTGCTGACAGTAATTTTGGCTAATTTTTTTTTCTTTTTCTTTTTCTCTTTCTCTTTTTCCTATCTATTGCGTTTATAATTATATATGAATTTTATTTTTTCTTTAAATAAACTTAATAGAACTATTCAATAAAAGAAAATTGATATTTATGCACTTAAAAAAATCTATGTCCATTGGCTTATTTATAATTCTATTTTTTGGAATAGCACCGCTTTTTATGAAAGTTAATATTATTAGAGTCTCTGAAATTATTAATCAAGAAATCCTAGATGAGAATGTCAAAGGACCAGAAATATCATCAATAAGTAACAGTGAGCTTCTAAATTCTTTATTTGGCTCAAAAATCGGAGATTATGATAATTTAGGATATTTTCCTAATGTTTATGAGCCTTCACTTCAAGCTACTTACTATGCTCTTTATATTCTTGATGCTATTGGAAATATTAATACAATAAATCAAACTCAAATTTTAGAATATATAATGAGCTATTATGATGCTGGTTCAAACTCGTTTGTAGACAAACTAGCCAAAAGATATAAAGATACAGACTTTAATTTAGGATATTTTTATCCCCTCACTTCTGTGCTTCAAACTACGAGCTATGCTATACTCTCATTAAATATTCTCGGGCGACTAGATCTAATTAATATTCAAGGTACCATCAACTTTATCTGGAGTTGTTACGTCACCACAGGAAATGGTGGAGGGTTTATGGGACAACCTTATAATGCTGGATTAGATACCAATTTTAAGATTCCAACCTTGGATAATACTTATTTTGCTATTTTAACGTTAGACATACTAATGACTGATTGGTTTGGACATACGAATGATAGAACTGCAATTATTCAGCTTATTAATGATTTACAGCTTACTGGTGGATCGAGTTGGGATACAGGAAGTTTTCTTAACGATAATGATAACGCTTTTGATAGCATAAGTCCTTTGTTTGAACCAAATCTACTCTCTTCTTACTATGCTATTATGACTCTAGAAATATTCAGTGCAGAAGCCACTATCAATGAAGTAGATTTTCACAAATTTCTTGCGTATCTATATGATTCAAAAGAAAATGGTTTTAGAATGTCTGAGTGGGATTACGGAATGAATTACACTAATATTGTAGCCACGGCAATAGGATTAGAACTCTCTAATATCATGAACTTTTCTAGTATTGATAAAAATTCAACTTTGGCTTTTATACTCAACAATCGAAACTCGATAGGGAATTGGGATGGATCACTTTTAATACCTCAGCATGAATTAATCGATTCCTTTCAAATTATTCGTTCTTTGAAGAACATGGGTAATCTCTCACAGTTATCTTTTAATATTACAAATGAAATTGGGAATGCAACTCAGCTCTACTATCATTATAATGGATATTCTCACCTTTCTCGAGATTTTACTTCAATGAACCAAATATTTACATTAACCTCCTCGTATGAACTTTTTGATCGAATATTCGAATTAGATATTCAACCCTTATACTCAAAAATTAAGAATTCCTACGATAATAGTTCTAGTATTCTAGCAATTAATAGTTTTTCAGGTTATTTGTTAAAGACACCCGGATTTAACTTATTACGTTCCCACCCAATCGAATTCTTTACAAGTGGAAAGAAAAACTATATACAAGATGTTTCCCAGTTGAAATCGCATAAATCTACTTATTATGCTTTAGTTTCTCTTGAGAA
>CAZRBD010000224.1:0-5123 GCA_964598265.1 uncultured archaeon | reverse complement strand
CCAATTATGAAATCTTTAGTTATTAAACTAAGAGGAAGTGGGGCTTACGAGCATGTTAAATATTTAGTAGACAATGGACTTATAGAAGCTGTTAGAAAAGGACGTTCTCACGAATTAACCACTACTGAAAAATATGCTGAAATGTTTGGATTACCAAAAGATAGGGAAGAAATGAAGCGTGTGATGGTCGCACAATTAAATATTGATGAAGAGTCAATCAATGAGCAAACTACCGAACCTGAGGAAGAACTGGCTAGTAAAAAACAAAATGAAGTTGAAGAAATTTCAGAGACTGAAGAAACTAATGAAAGTGGACTTGAAAAATAATTATTATCTCAAATTAACTTCTGTTTATTTAAAAATATAAACAGTTATATTGAGGCTTTCAATATATTGTTTTAAATCTGGTTTTTCTATTATAGAATTTTCTCGTGATTTTTCAATAATTTCTAATTCTCCTATTCTAATAGTGTTTTTAATATCTTCTTTAATATCATCTGAAAAATGGAGTTCTTTACCTTCAACTAAAATAATTACCTTCGAAATTTCTTGGTTTAAAGGAATTTGTAATTTTGATTTATTCATCCTAACAAATTTAATGATTTCAATCCCAAATTTTCCTATTTCAACTAAATCACCAGAAATATTTTCATATGGTAATGGCCACCTCTCTAAATGAATAGATTTTAGATTATTAATTCTATTAAAAAGAATTGAATATATTTCTTCTGAAATAAAAGGCATTATTATTGATAATATCTTTAAAATTTGGTACAAAAGATTTAATGCATTCTTTAATGATGTTTCTCTTGTCTTTTGATCCTCTGAATAAAATTTATGTTTTATAGCTTCGATATAATTATCACAGATTTCGTTCCAAAAAAAATTCCGCAAAATCATTGTAGATCCGTGCCAATTATATCTATCTAAATTTTCCGTAATTAAATCTAAATTTTTGTTAAATTCTGAAAAGAAAAAAGAATCAATCTCGGTTAATTCATCAGGTTTTACATCGATGTTGTCTATTTCTATCTTGCTTAAATTTAAAAATAAAAAACGGTATGCATTCCAAATTTTAGTTAAAAATCTCCCAGCTCCTATTAACTGTTCGAATTTTCTTCTATATTTTTTATTGAATTTATCTTCAGTAAGATTTTTTTTTTCCTTCATTATAAATTCATTTGAGACGGGTTGTTTTGTCTGAAGATTTTGCCAAATAAAGTCAAATGGATAGTCATCCCCTAGAGAACCCATTGCTGCCCAATACCTGATAGCATCAGCTCCAAATATTGGCATGACTTCATCAGGGGAAATAGAATTTCCAAGGCTTTTTGACATATGTTTTCCGTCTGGGCCAGCAACCATTCCATTAATCATTGTTTCATAAAAAGGAGCTTTTCCCGTTAATTTTTTGCATCGAAATAACGTATAAAATAGCCAAGTGCGAATTATTTCATACCCTTGAGCTCTATGTATCTTCGCATTAGTATATGCTCTTTTAAAAAATACCTCATCTTCTTCCCATTTTGCTATTACTAATGGAGATATACTAGAATCAATCCAACAATCACAAATGTCCTTCTCTCCCCTAATCTTTTCACTTTTACAATTAGGACACTCAACTATTGGTGCTGAAATTTTTACGGGATCTAAAGGTAAACTTTCTTTATTAGGAGGTATAATTTCTCCACAATCAAGGCAATACCAAAAAGGGATAGGGGTTCCAAAAACTCGTTGGCGCGATATTACCCAATTCCAATCTAATCCTTTTGCCCAATCAATTAGTCGTTGTTTATGCTTTTCTGGAAACCATTTCATCGCCTCTCCAGACTTTATTATTTCATCAGTGAAATCCTTTACATTGATGAACCACTGATAAACAGGTATGTATTCTATTGGTTTCCTACAAGATGAACGTTCTGAATGAATTATAATACTATGATCATAATTTTCTATTTTCTCCATTAATCCTATTTTTTCCAAATCTTCCACTATTTGCTCTCGAGTTTCCATAATTGTAAGACCCTTATACTTAGAATTCTCATTCATATGACCATCTTCGGTGAAAATGGTAATTTCATCGAGAGAATATTTTAATTTCCATTTAATATCCATTTCATCCCCATATGTACATACATAAACAATTCCAGTCCC
Organism: uncultured archaeon; assembly: GCA_964598265.1. Taxonomy (GTDB): domain Archaea; phylum Asgardarchaeota; class Lokiarchaeia; order Sigyniarchaeales; family SOKP01; genus Loki-b32. The sequence goes on along the minus strand of CAZRBD010000224.1, from coordinate 2,969 downwards.
AAAATTCATGTCAACGAATTTATTCATGTAAATTCGAACTTTCCTGTTAGTAAATGGAATTTTAACTTCTGCTGCAGAGAGATCATAATATCTTGCATCATTTGGATTAATTAACACAGCAACGCATGCTTCCATGTACTCTGGTCGAGTTGTCGCTATCGTCAAATATTCATTTTCTCTACCTACTAATGGTAATTTTATATACCATAACTTTCCTTTCTCATCTTGATATCCTACTTCTGCTTTCGCTATTGATGTTTCACAATTCATGCAGTAATGGGTTGGAAATTTTTCTCGATATAGCCAACCCTTCTCAAAAAAATAAAGCAAGGATAATTGAACTTTGTATTTATAATCATCGTTCATAGTACGGTATGTATAATCCCAATCGGCAGAGTATCCTAAATCATTAAATTGTCTCCTCATATTTTTAATATTATTATCCACCCACTCAGCACACTTCTCAAGGAATAAGTCTCTTTGATGTTGGGAGATACCATATTCTCTTTCTACTGCTAATTCCACAGGAAGGCCATGACAATCAAATCCTTGAGGGAAATACACATTTTTTCCCTTCATTTTATTATATCGTGCTACAAAATCAATCCATGAATGATTTAAAAAATGGCCCATATGGAGATTTCCACTCACAAAGGGAGGGGGTGTATCAATAGAGAATATTTGTTCTTTCCGATTGATGTCAAATGAATAAATTTTCTCTTCTTGCCAATATTTAGTCCACTTCTTTTGAATCTCGGTAAACTTGAATCGTTTTGGATATGAAGTTTCTTGTGCCATTTTAAATCATATTTAGAATTATTTTATTATAAAAATGTATAATCTTTTGTGTTCTATTAAGATTTATTAAGATAATCTTTGTAACATTTTTGTTTTTGATGTAATTTTATAATTTTTAATGGACCTGACGGGAATTGAACCCGTGACCTCTTGATTGCGAACCAAGTGATATTCCACTAATCTACAGGCCCTCTTATTTTAAGCTTACTGATATATATTTAAATCAAAATATCTAAAAATAATTTATGATTCTTCTTGAAAGAATCCGTTTTTAAGTAGTCTCAACAATAGAAAATATAGACCAAGGCAATTAGTTAGATTTAATATTCTGTTCTAGCAATAATTTCATCTTGAGCACTTTTTGATAACTCTGTAAAGTATACGGAATACCCTGCAACTCTTACAACTAATCCACTATATTCACTGGGATTTTTTTGAGCATTACTAAGAGTTTCTTTTCCAACAACATTAAACTGTACCTGATAACCGCCGTTTTTTATGAAAAATGTTTGAATTAGTGGTATCAAAATCTCCGATTTTAAAGTATTTGGATGAAATGCTAAAATTAATGAATTGCCGTTGGTCATCAAATCATTTCTGAGTTTTTTAACTGAATTGAGAATTGCTGTGGGTCCTTTTTTGTCCATACAACTCGTTGGACCAATACCATTTGAAAGAGGTTCTGTTTTTTTCCTTCCATCTGCCGAAGCTCCTGTAAAAATACCAAATGCCAAGTGAAAGGTTGTTGAGTAAATTCCAGGATTATATATTCCACCTCGATAATTTGAGTGCTTTGTAATTTCATCACAATAGAATTTCGCTATATCATTGGCTATTTCATCAACAAAATCATCATCATTACCAAATTTTGGGATTTTATTCACAAATATTTTTTGCCATTCTGTTCCTTTTCTTTCATGATACACACCTCTGAAATTCTTAGATAGCATTTGAACTATTTCTTCATAAGTAAGGAGCTTATCTTCAAAAACTACTTTTTTAATTACTGCTAAACTGTCTGCAACTGTGGCTAAACCTATAAGTTGAGGTCCAGTAAAATTATAAATTGCTCCACCTTTAGTTATATCAAGTCCGCGGTCTAAGCAAGCATCTATCGTGGCAGATAAGAATGGTTGTGGAGTAAGCTCAGCAATTGCTTTATCGAGAAAATACATTGTTTTTACCATGTAATTAATGAAGTATTTAACTTGGTTTTTAAATTCCTCCAAGAGATCTTCATAAGAGGTGATTTCTTTTACATTTTTAAGTCCGTATGCTTTCCTACTTATCATATCAACACCATTATTCAAAGTTAATTCTAAGCATTTCACTACATTAAACTGGTTTGCATTTGTCGATCCAAACGATTTATATGGATGCTGAGGTTCAACACATCCTACTGGGGCATATTCTCGAGCATCTTCAATAGTAAACCCACGATTAATGAGTCCAGGTATCATAACTTGATCATTTAATAAAGTAATACTAGTTCCTTCTTTTATTGATTCTACGACCTTTTTAAGAAAATTTTCTGAAGTATTTTCATGAATTCGAACACAAAATGTTGGTTGTACGGTTTTAATATGGGTATACGCATCTAAAATAATTAGAGATAATTCATTAGTGGCATTATTTCCTTCACGATCTAATCCTCCAATTACTAGATTTTCAGCAATTGGAGGACCTTCGACAGCAACAACACCCTTACTAATTACATAATTCCATAGAGTTGATAACTTAATAAAAAAACATTCGATGAGAAATTGAACTTTTTCTTTATCAACCTTTCCTACTTTTATATCTTCTATAAAGTAAGGATACAAATATTGATCTAACCGTCCTACAGAAATAGCAAAACCACCATCTTCTAAACCACTAATCAAATGAGTAAAATAAATTAATTGTAGGGCTTCTCTTAGATTTTGTGGGGGATTTTCTGAGATATTTTTACAAATATCAGAGATTTCATACAGCTCTTTTTTGCGTTTGGAGTCACTTTCATACTCTGCCATATCTCTGGCTAAAATCGAGAATCTTTGTATAAATCTTTTTACTGTATTCAATAAAATTATAACTGATTCTAAAAATATCATTTTATTATTATCTTTGGAAAACTTCTCTTGATTTTCACTTGCTAGTTTAATTAAATCGTTTATTCCATATTTTAGGAC